>JAKORR010000917.1 GCA_029777735.1 Armatimonadota bacterium
GAGGCGGGATGCCGGGGTGCTGCGGATCCGCGCCGGCGGCCGTGCCCGCGGTGCTTGAGGTTGCCGTGGGCACGACCGTGGGCGAGCGTGAGTGGGTGGTGGGCGTAAGCGATGACCTGGGGCGTCCCCTGGCGCCTGTAGTCGAGGGGCCCCTGACGGTGGTCCCCGCAGCCCTGGACCACTATGAGCTGACGACCCCCCTGCGGCTGGTGCACGTGGACAAGCCACGGGTCACGGTGACCATCCGCGGCAGGGACCGCTTTGGCAACGAGATTCCGGTGGACATCGCCCGGCCGCAGTGGAAAATCACTGGCGGGGCGAAGGTGGAGGCGGGGCCGCTGAAGGGCGCGCCTGCGACGGTAACCGTACAGTGTTCAACCACGCCGCTAACGCGGCACCGGCTAGAGCTGAAGGACGAGGCGGGCCATAGCGGCCGACTGGAGCTGGTGACCATGACGCTGAAGAAGCGAGCGGTGAGCCTGGCGCCCAACGGGTATCTGGTGGAACCCGACGGCAAGCTGTACCTGCCCCTGGGCGGCTTCTACGCTAACTGGCCGGCGGCACTGCCGACCGAAGAGGGGACGATCAACCGGGCGCTGGACCTGTTTCCCTGTGGGCCAACACCCTACCCGCACGGCTATCCGTGGTCGGCGGAGGTGGAGAAGCAGGTGGTGGACTACCTGGAGCTGTGCCGTAAGCACGGAGTCACGGGGCTGCGGCTGATGCTGCGGAACATGGACCTAGTGGGGCGCGCGGACCCGGTACAGTTGAAGGCCGTGCTGCACCTGTTCGACCTGGCGCGGCCGCTGGGGATCAAGTTCAATGTGGTGCTGTTCGAGGACTACACGAAGCCGCCGTATGTGAGCCGCGAGGTGCTGGAGAAGGTGGTGCTGCCGCAGTACAGCGGCGAGGAGCTGGTGGACCTGCCTCCGCACCGGGCGCGGTTCCTCGTGGAGAAGGATGTGCTGGAGCAGGCCGCGGCGAGGTACCTGAACCGCGATGCCATCGCCTGCCAGAAGGACTACCTTGACGACCTACTCCCCTACCTGGCGTCGCGCGAGGAAGTCTTCTGCTACGAGTTCGAGAACGAGATGGTCTTCCCACCGATGAGCTGGGTGCAGGAGATTGGGGATTACCTTCGATCGATTGACCCCAAGACGCCGATCCTGGGGAATCCCGGGCCGCACGACTGGCCGGAGCCGTGGCGGTGGCGCGACAGCGGCGTGGACCTGTTTAGCTACCACCCGTACAACGACGGGCAGGCAACGGCGGACCACGGAGCGGTGTGTTTCATGCGCAGCAAGTGGGCCGCAGCGACAGGGATACCGATGTTCACGGGCGAGGGCGGCCTCAACCAGAACCGCTGGCAGGCGGGCGTGAGCAAGGTCACGCCACAGCAGGCGGCGCGGGGCATCCGTGACCAGATTTGGCTGTCGATGGCTTGTGGAGCCAAGGGGGCCTTCATGTGGACAGCGGGCCATGAGCTCGAGATGGCGGAGTTCGGCAAGGTCTGGCCCGCGCTGAGAAGCCTCGGCCTCGACCTGCTCAAGATGCAGCGGCGTCGGCCCGACGTGGCCCTAGTCATGCCCGAGGACAACAGCGCGAACGCCAGGGCCTACGCGCTGGGCTGGCGGCTGCTAGACCTGGGGGTGGACTTTGACACCCTGCCGGCGGAGGAGGCCAAGGGTTACAAGGTGCGGCTGGAGGCCGCGACGGCAAGCCCCGAAGCCCTGGCACTGAAGCCGGAGCTGGTGCTCCCCGGAGCGGGCTATCAGGTGGCCTACCTGGCCTCGGAGGACCTGAGCCAGGTGATGGTGTATCTGCGCAACGTTGCCGGAGGCATTGTGAACGCGGGCGACGGGCGACCTTGCTACCTGCGCGATCCCAAGACTGCAGAGGCAACGCTACGCGTGGTGGGAGGGGCCTCGTGGGGCCAAGTGCGGGCCTATGACCTGGACGAGGGGCGCGAGACGCCAGTGACGACGCGCGACGGCGGACGGACGCTGGTAATCGCCGGCGACAGCACGCACGACTATGTGGTGGGGCTAAGCAAGTGAGAGCATGAGCCCTCCCAGGAGGTTGCGCTAGGAGGAGTGTCTGGCTTCTCAAAGCCCTGGCAGGGGGCTCCTGGCCGGAAGAGGCTTGGCATGCGCCGAAAGTCTGGAGGCGCGTGTGTTCTCTGTACAATGACGGGTGGAGGAGATGGCCATGACCAGTCGCGAACGCCTTCGCACGGCCCTCGATCACTGCGAGCCCGACCGCGTGCCCTTCGACCTGGGAACCACGCCCGTGACGGGAATCCATGTGCGCGCCTACCAGGCGCTGGTGGAAGTGCTGGGCCTGGATGTGCCCGAACCGACACTGGTGGACCCGGTACAGCAACTGGCTGCACCTGACGAGCGCGTGCTCGCGGCGCTTGGGGCGGACCTGCGCAGCACATTGCTGCGTCTCCCCTATCGCACGCTGGACAACCCCTGGCAAGACGAGCGGTATATCTACTTCGAGGACGAATGGGGGCTGACACGTCGGATGCCACGTGAGGAGGGGCTGTACTTTGACCTGTGTGGCCACCCCCTGCGCGGTGTGCAGAGCGTGTCGGAGGTCGAGACGCACCGCTGGCCCGATCCGGTCGCAAGTTTGAACCGTGACTTGCTGCAGCAGGTCGTCGACGAACTGGATCAGAGCGGTTATGGCGTGGTGACGCGCGGGTATGGAGCGGGCTTCCTAGAGTTGCTCCTGTGGCTGCAGGGCTATGAGGACGGCTATGTGAACCTGCTGGCTAACCCGGCCGTTACCGACGCGATCCTGGACAAGATCCTCGAGATAAAGCTGTCCTACGCGCAGGCGGTGCTCGAGACGGTGGGCGACAAGATTGACGTATTCTACCTGGGCGACGACCTGGCCACGCAGCGGGGCCCGCAGGTGAGCGAGGATCTGTACCTGCGCTACTTCCACCCGCGCTACTGCGAGTACCACGGGCTGGTTAGACGCCTGGCGCCGGGCGCTAAGATCTTCTTTCACTGCTGCGGCAACGTGTACGACCTTCTCCCCCACCTTGTCGACACGCCCCTAGATATCCTCAACCCCGTGCAGGTGTCGGCGGGACAGATGGGCGACACGGCCCGGCTAAAGCGCGAGTTCGGCGCTAGGCTGAGCTTCTGGGGCGCCGTGGACACGCAGCACGTGCTGCCGCACGGGACGGTGGAGGACGTGAAGGCCGAAGTGCGGCGTCGGCTGGACGATCTGGCGCCGGGCGGCGGGTACGTGCTAACAGCGGTCCACAACGTGCAGGCGGACGTGCCCCCCGGCAACGTGCTGGCGATGGTCGAGGCCCTGATGGAGTACGGATGGTACTGAGGCGGCGGCTGGAGAGCTGGAGGGCATGGAAGAGGTAGAGAGCGAGGAGGTCCTGAGCCAGCAGAGGGCTGGGGCCTGTCCCGCCTACGGGGGAAGGAGGGAAAGTCGTGTGTGGGCAAGCCACTGGGCGAGTCCCGGCTGCGGTACCAGGGCATCACGGTGCTGATCATCGAGCGCGGGCCCGAGGTCGTGTCTTCGCCCGGCCCAACGAGCCATCCCGCCTCATCCTGGCTGGAGACAGCATCATCGTGGGTGAACGCCTCGACCAAGTGGAGCACAGCATTGGGCCTTGCCCCGCCAAGGGTAAGGGGCCATGCAGGAGACCTCCTAGGAGCGTGATGAACACCATGCGTCTGAGAGTGAGCCTTGCAGCACTGCTGCTGACGGCGGTGGTAACGGGCCCAGCGAGAGCCCAGGAGCCCGGCGCTACCGACCTGCGCTATCGCGTCACGGCCGGGCTGCTCGAAGCAGAGGTCACTCCCCAGGGCCTGGACGTGCTTTGGTACAGGGACACTTGGCTGTTGGGCGACAGTCACTCGGACCCGCGCCCGGCTGTGGCTGGGGTCGTGCTCACCGAGGGCTGGAAAACCCTCGCCGGTACGGTAGGCAGCCGGTGTGAAGCGCCACAGGTGAGCGTCGAGGACGGAGCTGCGCGGTTTGTCCTGACCGGCGAGACCGAGGAGGCGGGCGGCCCAGGCCGGTGGCAGTGGCGACAGGAGCTGACGCTGTCGGGCGCCGAGGTGCGGCTGCGATACGAACTGAGGCAGATCGCGGCGCCAAGGGCTGCCATCATCGGCGGCGGTTACCGCCTACAGGTGACCGTGCCGCGCGACGAAGTGCTGGGGCCGCGCCGACCAGAGAACGTCGCCGAGCCGGGCCTGCCTGTAGAAGTGATCACGGCCGACGGAGCCACGGTGATAACGCCCTTCGGCGGCCAGCCCAACTTCATCGCAAGGCCTAGAGTGGTAACTCTTCCCTTCGCAGGCAAGCGGGTCCGGTGGCGGCTCAGCGAGTCCGTCGAGCGCGTGGAGTTCTGGAACGCCGGGTGGGCGCAGCGGATGAACCTTATGCTGCGGCCAGGCGAGACCGTGGAGGCCGAGGCGGTGGTGGATCTGGGCGAGCTGGAAGTGGGACAGGTGCCGGTACGGGTCGAGGAGGTGCCACCGCGCCCGCGTCCATGGCTGACCGCCGAGATACCGGCCCGTGAGCCTCCGGGCGAGGTGCTGCGACTCGTGCAGAACCTGCCCACCATCATCGCCTACGACAAGCCGCCCAAGCACGTGCCCACAGAGGAGAAGGACCGGCTGGTGGGCGAGCTCAGCAAGCATTTCGAGGTCGTGGAGCTGTTCATCGCGTGGAGCAACTGGTGGTACGCGCAGTGGCAGGAGGACCCCAGGAAGCGGGAACACGCCGAGGACATCGCGCGGGAGACCCAGGAGTGGATCGACGCCGCGCACCGGTGCGGAATGCGGGTGGCACTGTCACTGAGCTGGGCGTCGCCGGGGTGCTCAGAGTGGGAAACGACGCTGGTACCCCAGTTTCAGGGTGAGACCTTTGACCCCCAGACCGGTAGCTTCCCCAAGGCCCCCAAGGCCTTCGACTGGGCAAACCCCGAGGCCGTCGAGTTCGCGTACCGGGCCTGGCGCGACGTGGCTTCCCTGCTGCGCGACGTTGACTTCCTATTCTTCAACGAGCCCACCTGGCGGCTGCAGCCCTGGCACCAAGTTGCGGTCTTCAGCCAGAGCGCGCTGCAGAGTTGGCGAGAGTTCACGGGCCGGGGCGACGCGCGTCTGCCCGCCAAGCCCTGGTGTAGCCCCACCGATCGCACCGACAACAACGCCGGGATAAAGGACTGGCGGCTGTGGGAAGACTGGATGGCGACCCTCTACGCTCGCATGATCCAGACCCAGGCGCGGGCCGTGGCCGCCGCTAACCACGCTAACCCGCGCTATCGCGGCGCGATATGGTTCCAGAACAAGAACTGGGTCGGGCCGAAATGGGCCTGCGACCTGGAGAAGGTCTGCGCGATACCCGAGATCGCCTATATCATCTGTGAGTACTGCACCAATCCGCGGGAGGAAATCTGGCGACAGTTTTGCTACGCGGCGGCCAGACACGGCAAGCGGCTGGGCAGCTTCGTCAACTTTGGGTACTACGACGCGCAGGCACCGGGACGGGTGAGGTATGAGGGACCGGATGAGGCCTTTGCTGCCGCCGCGCGGATGGGCATCGAACAAAAGGTGGACATGATTGCGGCCTATCCGGCCGACTCGGTCCTGCCGTGGTCCGAGGCCTTCCACGCTGCCCGAACGAGACTGTGGGATGAGGTAACCGGGCCCTACGCCCGGCAAGACCGGTGAATCAGTGAGAACCTGGGGCACATCCCTGGGCGGGCACGTCAACATCTCAACATCGCCGCCCACGGGAGAAAATAGCCTCTCGCCCCTCGAAAAGGCCTGCCCTCTAGCCGGGGTCAGTCGCGTATCGCAACCGAGCGGAAGTACTGCGAGGCAGCAGCCGCCAGCTCGTCCATTAGCTCGTAGCTTGGGCGCGGATCGTAGCGCCAGTCGGGGTCAAGCGTGCGGCCGGGACGGAAGGGCTGCAGGAAATAGGGACTGTCGCCGCCAAGCCACTCCCCTATCGCTTGGAACTTCTCGGGCGTGTGCAAACGCGGGATCACCGTGGTGCGCAGCTCGTGGTCAACCCCGGCCTCTCGGACAAGCGAAACGCTCTCCGCAATCGCCTGGAGGTCAACGAGGGTACGAGTGGCCCTGTGATAGTCTTGGGGTGCAGTCTTTACATCGAGGGCGACATATTGTACCAAGTTTTCTGATAAAATCCTAGACAAAGCTTCCGGCAGCGATCCGTTAGTGTCTAGCTTTACCGCCATGTCTTGCTCGCGAGCCCGGTGGCAGATCTCGGCTAAAACCTCGGCATTGAGGCACGGCTCTCCCCCACTGACACAGATTGCATCCATTAGCCTGCGCCTCCGTGCCAGCCAGCTAGGAAGCTCCTCAAGATCGAGCACGCTTTCCCAAGGGCCTAGGACAAGGTCGGGATTCTGGCAGAAGGGACAGCGGAAATTGCAGCCACCGAGGAAGAAGGTAATGCTGACGTGGCCCGGGAAGTCCACAAGGGACGTGGGAACCACACCAGCTATCGCCCCTACACGGCCGGTTGACGGAGCGCTCACATTGGCTGAAACGTTATTAGTGTTGAAGTTCATTAGTTGTGGACTTCTTTGCTCTCCGCAGCCGGCTCCTCGCTGCTTGACCTTCTCTCCCCCACCGCGCCTATCACTTCCCCGGGCGTGATTGCTCGGCGCTGCACGAACTCGGCCTGCTTGCCATGATTCCACTGAGCTACGGGTCGGAGGTATCCTACTATACGCGAGTAAACTTCGCACCCCACCCCCCGCCGTGGCAACGTAGCGCCCGTCAGCGGATGAGTCTCAATTCCATAACGCTCGACGTCTTCCTCCGTATGCTCCTGGGGGCAGACGTAGCACTCCCCCGACAAGTAGCCGTGCACCGGGCAGACACTGAAGGTCGGCGTGAGCGTGAAGTACGGAAGACGGTAGTTCTCGGCGATGCGCCGAACAAGCACCTTGGCCTGCTCCCCCCTGGACAGCCGCTCGCCGAGGAACACGTGCAGAACCGTGCCACCCGTGTAGGCGCACTGCAGGTCGTCCTGATGTTCGAGCACTTCCCACAAGTCGCCCTGGTAGTGCACTGGCAGGTGGCTGGAATTGGTGTAATAGGGCCTGTCCATCACGCCTGAGGCAAGCAGTCCAGGATACCGCTGGGCGTCGATACGGGCCAGACGATAGGCCGCGCTCTCGGCCGGTGTAGCCTCGAGGTTGTACAGTTGGCCTGTCTCCTCCTGCAGCTCGCTAAGCCACTCGCGGACTGTTGCAAGCAGCCGCAAGGCCAACTCGCGGCCCTCGGCGGAGGCAATGTCCTGACCGATGAAATTCATGCACAGTTCGTTGAGCCCCACCACGCCAATAGTGTTGAAGTGGTTGCTCCAGTACTGTCCCGTAGCCTGCCTGACGCCCTCGAGGTACCGCGCCGAATAGGGATAAAGCCCCTGCTCGGTGAGGCCTTCGAGGACCTTGCGCTTGATCTGCAGACTCTTGGCGGCAATGCGCACCAAGCGCTCAAAGCGCTCCAGAAGCTCGCGCTCGCCCATGGACACATAGCCCAAGCGCGGCATATTGATAGTGACCACGCCGATGGAGCCCGTCAAGGGGCTTGCGCCGAATAGCCCTCCCCCACGCCGACGCAGCTCACGGTTGTCTAGCCTCAGCCGACAACACATGGAACGTGTGTCCTCGGGGCGCAGGTCGGAGTTGATGAAATTGGCGAAGTACGGAATGCCGTATTTCGCCGTCATCAGCCACAGGGCCTCAAGCTGCGGGTGGTCCCAGTCGAAGTCGGGCGTGATGTTATAGGTAGGTATCGGGAAGGTAAACACGCGGCCGCGTGCGTCGCCCTCCAGCATTACTTCGGCGAAGGCACGATTGATCAGGTCCATCTCCGCCTGGTACTCGCCGTAGCAGGCATCGCGCACCTCGCCGCCCACCACTACTCCCTGATCAGCAAGGATAGGCGAAGGCGTCAAGTCCATCGTGAGATTGGTGAAGGGCGTCTGAAAGCCTACGCGCGTCGGCACGTTGAGGTTAAAGATGAACTCCTGCAGGCACTGCCTGACTTCGCCATAAGAGAGCCCGTCCTCACGGACGAAGGGCGCCAGCAGCGTGTCGAAGTTGCTGAAGGCCTGCGCACCTGCGGCCTCGCCCTGCAGGGTATAGAAAAAGTTGACTATCTGCCCCAGCGCGGTGCGCAGGTGGCGCGGCGGGCGACTCTCGACCTTGCCGGACACACCACCGAAGCCACGGGCCAGCAGATCGTACAGGTCCCAGCCGCAGCAGTAGGGACCGAGAACGCCCAGGTCGTGCAGGTGTAGATCGCCGCTGGTGTGGGCGTCCTTGACTTCGGTGGGATAGAGCGTGTTGAGCCAGTAGCGGGCTACCACGCCGGAGGACAGGTGCTGATTGAGACCCTGGAGCGAGTAGCTCATGTTGGAGTTCTCGCTGACGCGCCAGTCGGAGCGGTCCAGGTACTCGTTGATGAGTTCGTGGGCCTGCCGCAGCAAAACGCGCGCGTCGCGGCTGACGGCGCGCTTCTCGCGGTAGATGATATAGGCCTTAGCCGTTTTTGCATGGCCGCTCTCGACGAGAACCTTCTCCACGGTATCCTGTACCTGCTCGACGGTGGGATAATCATCGCCGGGCAGGACCCGCAAGCACTCCACGACCCTTCCGGCTAAACGCCTGGCGGTATCGTAATCAGATCCCCCTACCGCCACGGCGGCTTTGAAAATCGCGGCTGCTATCTTCTCCGCATCAAAGGGTACGAGGCGTCCATCGCGTTTGTAGATCTTCTGGAGGTTCACAATCCAGAGCTGCCCTCCTGTATTGTGTCGCTTGGCGTTGTAGTTGCTTCGTCGTCCTCCCCTCGGACCTGCTACCGACCCTACAACCGACGCTGAGATCACCCCGCTAAGGAAGCCACCACCTCCAGGCCTCTCAGCCACTGCAGCTCCGGCACTCCCCTAGACGGGTACCTGTCTTGTGTCTCTTGTATTTGTATAGGGTCCTCCCCTGCCGCTCTGCAGTGGGCGGTCCTTCTGCAGCGCATCCTAGGCAGGGCAGGAAGGCTTGTCAAGGCCTACCGTGGGCGCTGGAAGCCCTAAACTATGCAGTACAGAGGTATAGAAGTCAAGAACCACCCAAATCAAGGACTTATGAACTAGCGAAGTAACTCACTGATGTAGTGGCTTGGGGCCTACCGCAGGATCTGAGCTTCCAGAAAGTCTTTGGCAGGCGAAAGAACGTAGAAAGCCCAGATTCGCGTGAGAAGGGAAGTGAACGACGGAAGAGAACTTGACAAGCTCCGGAGTTAGGAAGTAACGTAGTTGCTAAGTTGAATATGTTTTTCAGGGCGCAAGGTCAGAACTGCAATAGTTAGGAACTTAGGGAGTTACGAAGATGCGCACTATAGCACTGGCAAACCAGAAGGGCGGTACCGGTAAGACTACTACCGCCGCCAGCCTCGCCGGCGCCCTCGCCGAGACAGGACGTCGTGTCCTTCTGGTGGACCTGGACCCCCAAAGCCATCTCACTGCCCACTTCGGACGCAACCCCACAGGCCCCGGAGCCTATGAGCTTATAACCGGTGCCGCAGCCCCGGCCGATGTTATCCAGCCAGCTGTGGCGCCCGGAGTAGATTTGGTTGCCGCTGGACTGCAACTGGCGGCAGCAGAGGTTGAGTTGGTGCAAGAGGTGGGCAGGGAACTGATGCTACGACGGGCCTTGGCCCGGCTGGACGACAACTACGACTACCTGTTCGTCGACTGCTCTCCCTCGCTGGGATTGCTGACGGTGAACGCCCTAGCCGCAGTGCGAGAGGTCTTCATCCCGGTGCAGGCGGAATGGTTGGCGCTCCGGGCGCTGGGGCAGCTCGTGGAAACAGTCGAGGTTGTGCGCGAGCGGCTGAACCCCGAGCTGGAGATTACCGGCGTCATCGCCTGTATGTACAAGACGCGTCGGGTGCTGTGTGCGCAAGTACTGGAGGCCCTGCGAGAGCATTTCGGGCGGCAGCTTTTCAAGACGGTGATCCGGGAAAACATACGACTGGCGGAGGCACCAAGCCACGGGCTGCCGATCACAATCTATGATCCTGGCAGTCGGGGAGCAGAGGACTACCGGCGCCTGGCTAGGGAAGTAATAGCACAGGAGCAAGATGGGTCAGCTCGGAGCAAGAAGAGAAGACAGGGGCCGTGAGAGCCTCCGCTCGGATGGATGGTAAGATGGTAAGTGGAGAGTCGAGGCCCCAGGAGGTCATAAGTGGTGAGAAAGCGAGGAATGGCAAGAGATCCCTTGAGCTGGATAGGGGAAGGAAGCGAGAGACAGCCGGCGCGCGAGGAGGAAGCGGAGGAGAGAACCAAAACGGCCGAGGCGGTAGGAGAGGGGGAAGAGGCTTGGAGGGAGCCTGAGGCAGTGCGGAAGTTAGAAACTAACGAACTGCCGAAGTTCGCTACTTTGGTACCCGTCACAGCCCGCCTCTCCGAAAGCCAGGTCGAGTTCCTCGACTCTATGGAGCGTCGCATCATGCGCAATCGCCGCCGCCGCAAGGAACGCATCACGAAAAACACTTTGATCCGTGCCGCCCTGGAGCTGTTGAGAACTCTCGAATGGGATTGGCACGACATCGCCGACGAGGAGGAGCTTATCTATCGCCTGCGACAGGCCGCCCGTGTGGGCTGAGGCTGCCCCCGTCGGTCGGACGCGGTTCCCCGCGCCGGCCTCATCAGGGCTCTCTCGCCCAGCAAGGGCCTTCCCGGGCAACAAGAGGAGGTCTTCTGCCATGAGGGCACTGCTGACAATCCTGCCACTTTGTCTGTTGGGTCTCCCAGCCGCGGCCGAGGAGCTACGGTCGGGCCCGTGGCTGGTCCAGTACGGTGAGGGAGGTGTGACGGGCGTGAGCTACGAGGGCACGCCTGTGTTGGCCCACCTGGGCCTGGCCCTCTACACGCCCGACTACCGCAGCGCGCAGTTCTCTCTCGCCGGGGCGAAGGTCACAGTGAAGGAGGAGCAGGAGGGCCCGACGCTGACCTTCGAGCGCGAGAACGAGGCGGCGGCAGCCGTCGCGCGCTTCGAAATTCGCGGCAACAGCCTGCGCTGGTCGGCTGACGTCGAGCTCACGGCAGCCGGGCCGCTTGAGATGGCCGTGCCAGTGCCCGCGGCGGCGGTCGAGCATCCCACGGGCGACCTGGTGGTCCGCATTGGCGACAGCGAACATCACGTTACGGCTGGGCGTCGGCTCAAGGACCTGACGCCGCGCGAGCCCGTGACACTCGTGGGACCGGCGTTTGATATCATCCTGCACCCCTCGGACGTGGGCCGATGGCCCCTGCAGGACCGGCGCCACGAGAGCACCCCGGTGGTGCGAGTGGTTGGGTGTCTCAGTTCCCCGGGCGATCAGTCCCTCAAGGCCTCGCCGTCAATCGAAATCGAGGTGAGGCCCCTGTCGGCTGCCGAGAGGCGCGCCCGTGAGCTAATCTACGGTCAGGTGTCCATAACCCTGCGCGAGATCCCCGTCAAGGCGGGAGACTTCGAGGGCCCGGACGCACTTGAAGCCTGGAGCCACGGTCCCAACGCCATGTTGGACACCGACCGCCCGGCCAGCGGGACCCAGTGTGCGCGGCTCGAGGTGACCTCGCCCGCCGAGCCCAACGTCTACCTCACCCAGCAGATCCCCGTGACGCCAGGGCGGCACTACAAGGTGAGCTGCAAGATCCGCTGCGCAGGGGTGAAGGCAGCGGAGGGCATGAGGATGCCGTCCGTCGGCGCGGTGCTGATTCATGAGTGGGCGGATGCAGAGGGCAAGTGGATGCAGGCGGGCGACTACTCCACCGGTCTTTGGGGGGACGTGCCGGAATGGCAAGAGGTGGAGTGCCACGAGCTGGTGGCACCTGAGAAAGCCGGCTACGCGGTGATCTTCCTCGGCCTGCGGGCGACGGGTACGGCGTGGTTCGACGACGTGAAGCTGGTTGAGCTCACGCGGCACACGATCGTCCTCGCTCCTCTGGACGGCTCCAGCCTGCGTGACAACCGGCCGACCTTCTCCTGGCGCGCCGACCCCTACTCGGCCCGCTACCTGCTTGAGGTCTCGGGCGAGCAGGCCAAGCTGAGCGAGTACGTGCGCGGCACGCAATTCAGGCCGCGTGAGCCCCTGCCGCCCGGCCTCTACCGCTGGCGCGTGACAGCCGAGGGTGCAACGCCGTCGGTCGAGTGGACCTTCACGCAAACGGCCCCCCAGGACGCGGACACCACCGGCCCAGAAGTGGTGCTCAGGCCAACGAGCCTGACGGACCCTCGCGGGGTGATCACGGCCCAAGCCTCAGACCCCAGCGGCATCGACGTGGCGGGTGTGCACTTGGCCGTGGACGGCAAGCCCTGGCAGGTGACAGTGAAGGAGGACGGCGACCGCCTGCGCCTGACCCCCGCGACGGACTGGCCCCGAGGCGGCAGTGGGCTGACGCTCACAGTGCCGGACCGCCAGGGCAACGAGACCGAAGTGCGAGGCTGGCTGGTGTGCGCGCCCGCACCACCCAAACGGCTGCGGTGGACGGAGACGCAGGGCCTCTTCGATGGTGATCGCCACTTCCTACCGCTGGGGATGTACCAAGTGCCGCCTGAGCACATGGAGCGCGTGAAGAAGGCGGGCTTCAACCTCGTGCACACCTATGCCTTCGAGAGCAGCCAGGACGACGAGGCAGCGCGCCAGTATCTGGACGCGGCGCAGGCCCATGGGCTGGGCGTCTTCTTGGGTTTCGACCGGGGCAGCTCGACCAGCCGCGGGCTCGTCCAGAGGAATTGGGAGCACGTGGTGCGGCGCATCGGGGCCCTGCGTGACCACCCGGCGCTCACGGCCTGGTATCTATTCGATGAGCCCGACCTGAGCCACCAGTACGTGCCGCCCGAGAGCCTCGAAGAAGTCTATCAGCTCATCAAGGCGCTGGATCCATACCACCCAGTGATCGTGACCTTCGCCATGGACAACTCGCTAGCGCGCTATCCCCAATGCTATGACGTGCACTGGACGCAGGTCTACGGCGGCACGGATTACGTGCTGGAGCGGCTTACCAGGCATCGCAAGGACCTGCCCGGAGGCGCGCTGGCGGCAATCTTGACCTGCTACGATCGCAAGCAGAGCGAGTTGCTCAGGCGGGGGCAGCCGGTGGACGATGCGGCCTTTCCCTTCACGGCCCAGAAGTTCCGCGCGGACGTGGCGATGGCGCTGGCGCTACGGAGCAGTGGTCTGTCGTGGTGGTGGTACGGCGACGGGCGGCGACAGTGGCTGACAGCCGCAGACGTGCCAAGCGCCTGGGAGGCCCTGACGGCTGCCGTGGCCGAGGTGCATCAGATTGAGCCGCTGCTGACAGCCGATGGGGAGGAGCTAGAGGCGCAGGTGCATGCCGCGGCTGGAGACCAGGGGCCAGACAACGAACCGCAGCTTGCCGTCCGCGCGCGGAAGGTGGGCAAGAGGGCTCTGGTCATCGTGGCGCAGGCCGGCGAGGAGGGCGGGGCACCGGTGGACCTTGTCATCACCGTGCCCGCGCTGCGTGGAGCCACGAAGGCGAGGGTGCTCTTTGAGAACCGGGAGGTTGACGTGCAGGAGGGCGTCATCCGCGACAGCCTGGCGCCGGTAGATAGGCACGTGTACCTGATCGAAGGCCTGGCAGACTAGACTGAGGGTTCCCCGGTGGTGGGAACACCAGTTGGTGACGCGCGGGCGCGGCAGAAGGGAGCTGGTGTCTGGCTTTGGGCCGCCTCGGGCTTGCAGAATCCTGGGGCCTAGGGGAGCCCTTGCGCAGTCCTGTCGCCCTCGCGTAACAGGTCTTCCCGGTCCCACCAGGAACCACCGCGCTCCGGATCTGCGTTTCGTCACTCACGCGGGTGGGTAAAATAAATAAGGAACGAGAATGGGTCTGTGGCTTACAAGAGTTACAGTGCTGCCTCACGGACCGCGCTCGGCGGTTGTAGCCCGTCGGCGCGCCAAGATCGTAGGCCTCCTCGTCGCCGAGACGGCTGGCTTGCTTCTTTTGCTCCTGCTCGGCTTCCACAGTCACCAGGCCGGGCACGACTCCACGCACTGTCTGCTGTGCGAGGCGTTGCTGGCTGGCGGTGTAGCTCTTGTCGCCGCCGTCCTGCTGATCGCTCCCGTGGCGATTAGGGACCGTGGGATATGTGTCGCGGTCCACGGTCTCCGGCCCTATCGCGCGAAGCTTCTCCCCCGTGGCCCTCCCGCCGGGTAGCTGTTGACTAGGCCACCCGCCGCCCATCCATGACACCGTGCGGCGGCGCAGGTTACGACAGCCTCACCCGCAAGGAGGAACCAAAGTGTATTCCCATGTTACGCGTATCCGTCGCAGGGGCTTCACCCTGATTGAGCTCCTCGTGGTGATCGCGATCATCGCGATCCTCGCTTCGATTCTCTTCCCGGTGTTTGCAAGGGCGCGAGCCAAAGCTCGCCAGACGCAGTGCCTGAGCAACGTCAAGCAAATATGCCTGGCCCTAGAGATGTACTGCCAGGACTATGACGAGTGCTACCCCGTGGTGGACCACGTCACAGGGTACGACTGGTGGATGCCGCTGCAGGCCTATGTGAGGAACGCTCAGCTCTTCCGCACGCCCGCCTACAAGGCGGGGCCTGGCGAGCCGCAGACGGACTATCTGCTCAACGGCCTCTTCGCGCATGGCACGTCGCAGGCGATGTTCCAGCGCCCCGCGGAGCAGATATGTCTGGCTGTGCGCAAGCAGAGCGCTTTGGTGACGGGCTATCATCCGTGGCCAGACGACCTGACCAGTTGGGACGACCTTTCCGCGTACTCGGAGTTCGCCGACGTGATAGCGACCGACATCCACAACGGCGGCTCGAACTACGGGTTCGCCGACGGCCACGCCAAGTGGTACCGCTGGGAGAACACAATACAGGCGCCCCTTCCGGGAATGCACAACATCGCCCGCCAGCTTCCGCCTCACTGAACAGGACGAGGAGTTCCGGCGCTGGGCAGAGGGCCGTGCCGCGGGCGCAGGTCCCGCCCCGACTCCTGCCGCCTTGTGCCCGAGAAGGCCTGAGCCTCGCAGGCGGCGAAAGCCCCGTCACGCGAGCCCAGGACCCTTCCGCGCGACAGCCTTATACGCTTCCTCACGGTCGGTCCGGCGGGCTGCAGTTCTATCGACGGGAGAGAGACGCCAAATGGTCAATCTCGTTCTGGGATCCGCGCTGTTCCTGTCCGTGACGGTCGCGGTGGAGGTCAAGTGGGACACTGCCACTCTGCGCTTAGACGACACCGGGCGTGTCCAAGCCCTGCTCGACACCGCCACGGGGCGCAACCTTGCAGTGCCAGGCAGGGCCCTCTGCAGGCTGCAAATCGACGGGACCCTGGCCTCACCGACCCAGGTGCGCCGGTCGGGCAACCACGTGGCCTTCAGCTTTCCCGGCGGTGCCGCTATCGTCTTCCGCGTATCCACGGGCAAGGGCTACTCGCTGTGGGAAGTAACCGACGTGGAGGGTGTAGACGTCGCCCGCGTCGAAACCCTGCGGCTGTGCGAGCTGAACCTGGACGGCCTAAAGACCCTCGGCGGCACGATGAACGCCTACCACAGTGACGACTTCGCCGCCGCCGTCATGGCCACGCACGTCAACGTCCATGGCTTTTCCGTTGGTGCCTCTAGCACCGGCGGCAACTCCAAGGGCGTGAGTCATACCTTCGTGCCCGAGACCGAGCAGGTCAAGCAGGGCCATCGGGCGGCGCGGTTCTCCGCCACCTCCGAGCTTAGCGACGCCAGCGGCTGGGCCATGCGCGGCCGACTCTGCTCACCGCCCTTGGACCTCACGGGTCTCACCGCCATCAAGGCCTGGGTCTACGGCGACGGCAAGGGCCAGCAGTTAAAGATCCAGCTCCACGACGGCCGCAGCGGCTACCGCGATGACTACATCAAGATTGACTTCACGGGCTGGCGCGAAGTGACCTGCGACACTCCAGCACTCGAAACCGTGGACCTGAGCCGCGTAACCCACCTGAACTTCTACTACAATGGCCTGCCGGCGGATAGCTCCGTCGAGTGCCTGCTGGACGACGTGCGCGCGGTGCTCCAAACGCCAGAGGGACCACGCGAGGTGAGCCTAGAGAACTTCGAGGACGAGGGCAGCGAACTGTGGGAGGCGCGGGGGGTATGCCTACGGGCCGAGACCTACGCCCGCTACGGCATCATGCCCGCGGGCTTTGGGCTAGTGGCCTCCCCTCGCGGTGCCTTCGAGGCTTCCATCGACGCCTTTGAGAAGGCCGCGGGCCTGCCCAACCCGCACCCGGCGCGCGTATGGAGCAAATCTTCGCCGCTGGCCAAGCGCAGCTATCTGTTCATCACGAGCTTCGGCGAGGCCGACGCCGACGAGGTGATCGAGTGGGCCAAGCGCGGCGGCTTCGCAATGGTGCTCATCGGCGGGGGAAGCTGGAACCGCACCCACGGGCACCATGAGATCAACACGCATTTCTTCCCGGACGGCCTGCAGTCGCTGCGGCGGACGGCTGAGAAGCTGCGCCGCGCGGGGCTGCGCGTGGGGCTGCACTTCCTGGCGCCCGCGGTATACCTCAACGACGGCTACGTGACCCCAAGGCCCGACCCACGGCTGGTGAAGGACGCCTGGGCCGAACTGGCAGCGGACGTGGACGAGGAGGCAGAGGTGTTGCCCACGGTCGAGGCGCCCAAGGACTTCCCGGCAGAGGACGGCGGCTATGAGGGCAATGGTACCTTCTTGCAGATAGGCGACGAGATCATCCAGTACGGCGGCCTGGACTTGGAGCAACCCTACGGCTTCAGTCACTGCCGGCGCGGGGCGCTGGGCACCACCGCCGCACCGCACAAGCGCGGCGAGAAGATCGCACACCTGTTGCGCTCCTATGGCTACTTCCTCTTCGACTTGGACAGCACGCTGGCCGACGAGGTGATCGGCAACGTCTGCCGGGTGGCCAACGCCATCAACGCCGACATGCTGTACTTCGACGGCTCAGAGCGTCTGCAGGGCGATCACTGGTACTACAACGGCAAGCTGCAGGGCATGTATTACGAGCGGCTGCGCAACAAAGACGCCTTCCTGCAGGGATCGAGCTACAGCCACTACTCCTGGCACCTCATCTCGCGCACGGCCTCGGCCGACGGTCACGGGGATGTGAAGGGCTACCTGGACGACCGCCTGCGCTGGTTCACTAGCTATGAGGCGAACCTGATGCCCCTCGACATCGGCTGGTACTACATCTATGACCCCGAGGTGACGCTGGATCAGTACGATTACATCCTGCAGAAGTGTCTGGGCTTCAACTCGTCGATCTCTGTGCAGACTAATCCCGCGCGGCTACGGGACCATCCGGAGATTGAGGCGATCTTTGATCTGGTGAACCTCTACGAGCGGCTACGCCTGTCGGGTAAGGTGCCCGAGGCAACACGCGAGGTACTGCGCGAGCCTGGGCGCGAGTATCGTCTGCTGCGCGAACCCCTACGTCTGCGCCGCACGGTCTTCGGGCCGTGGGAGGAGATCAAAGAGCTCGACGGCCAGTCGAACCAGTGGACGGTGGAGACAGCGGCGCCGGGCGCCCGGCTGGGGCTGCAGGTGCGCTGCGGGCGGATGTCGCGGCCCGGCCCAGCCTACCGCTCGCCTGAGGCGATCACTCTCGAAACCTTCGACGACCTGGCACCCTACCTCAACGATCCGGAGAACAAATTCGACGTCTTCGTTGTGGGTCCAGGCAAGGCCGGTTCGGTGAGCCAGGGCGTGACGCAGGAGTTCACCAGTGTTGAGGAAGGAGCGGTCGAGGGCCGGCGCTGCGCCCGCTACACGGCCACCAACACCCTGCCCACCAGCGGCGGCTGGTCGTCCATCGGCAAGCGCTTCAGCCCCCCGCTGGACCTGTCCGCCCACAAGGCCATCGGCCTATGGCTGCGCGGCGACGGCAACGGCGGGTCCTTCAAACTCCAACTGCGCGACAACCAAGGCGCGACCGATTACTACATCAACAACAACTTCACCGATTGGCGCTACTTCCAGCTTCTGCGGCCCACGGAGCCCTCGCCCCTGCCTGTGGACTACAGTCGCATCGAGTACCTGGTCTTCTACTACAACGGCCTGCCCGCGCAGAAAACCGTGACCTGTTGGATCGACGACGTGAAGGCGCTGATGGACTTGGACGAGGCGACGCTGATCGACCCGGAGGTCAGGGTAGGGGAGAGGCGCATCGTGTTCCCCGTGACGCTGCGTGAGGGGGACCGGTTGGTGTACTTCCCTGGCGAGAGACCGGAAGTCATACCGGCAAAAAGAGGCCCGGGCGCGGAGGGCGAGAGGCGCAGGCTGACTGAGGTCCCGACGATTGAGCTGAGCGGCACGGCCACAGTGGCCTTCGGCTGCCGCGAGCCGCTGGGCGTGCTGACAAAGGTGCGGCTGGTGCAGGACTGCCCGGAGGAGCTCCCCCTGCCCGAAGAAGCTCTGCGCACGCGGCTGGAGTAGGACGTACGCAGCCGAGCAGAGGGCCGTGACGCAGGTCCTCTCCGCTGGTAGGCCTGCGCGCGCCACCCTGGTCCCTAGAGATCTTCAAACGTGATCTAGGCTCGGGATATGCAAGGGCACAGGCAGCGCACGCCCCAGGAGCCCTAGTTGGGTCCTGTGGGGGTGCGGACCGCCTAGCACTGCCGCTGTCAGCTCGCGTAGGCCCATCTCGACGCCATCGGCGGCCTCCCATCCTGGCTCCACGCCCATCTCGGCACCGTCCCACTCTACTGTCGCCCACTCGACTTCCTCGGCCCAGTGGCAGCCCACAGCCAGCCTGAAGGGTGGCAGGCCCACGCACTGCACCTCCAGCACAGGTCGCAGGTCCCGCAGGAGACCTCCCCAGTCCACTATTCGGAACATCCCCTGGGGGTGAGCTCCCCAGTAGCAAGACACCGCCAGCAGCCTCTCCAGCTTCTCGCTTTCCCCTGGCCCCAGCTCGACTTCAGCGCTCGAAGCCCGCGTGATATCAAGCATCGAGGGGATAAGCGCGGCCTCCCGTCCGCTGCGTGAGTATATCTCCTTGATGACCATGTTCCCGCCCCAGGACCTGTCGGTGATGAGGTAGCCATCGGTTTCCCGGCCCGGTTCGTCGGTCACGAACACCCTGGCGTCGCGCCGCTTCAACTGCAGCGCGAGCTTGGGCCGCTCGACACGATAGGGGAGACGCGCGTGCAAGGGGGCGAGGACCTCAGGCGCCTCGTCGCTCCCCGGGTCAAGCTCGCGCACGGCCACGGGGGAGACGTGTTCACGCTCGAGGCTGCGGCGCGTCACACGTACTCGGTAGAGCATGCCGCAGGTCTCGTAGCCGAAGATCTCATACCGCTGCTGGTCGCCCCACAACACCGAGAGGGTCATGCCGTCGTCTCTCATGCGCCGCACGGACTCCTCCATCAGCCGCGACATATAGCCTCGGCCACGCTCCTCCGGCAGGGTCGCTACGGCCCCGACGCCGCCGCACCGCACCCGCGCCGGCCCCACAACAATATCCATGGGAAAGGTGCCCACGTGGGACACGATTCTGCCGTCGCGCTCCAGTACCAGGTAGCACCGACAATTATCGTCGGTGCGCTCGGCCCGGTCTGGGTGGGCGCTCGAGAAAAACCCAGGCCAGAAACCATAGCAACGCTCCAGAAATCGCTCGAACTGCTCCGCCTCCTCGAGGCGAACTGTGCGAAGAACTTCTGGCATCAGGCACCACCTCCAGACTAAGATGTGCGCCACAAGCCGCCGGATACCTTCGCGGCAAGGGGGAGGAATCGGACGCGTGAGGCAGAAGTGCCTCCCACTGGGCTTCGAGTCCCGGCTGTGAGAAAAGACACCGGCGCCCGAGATCACGGCTTGGCGCCGCGTGCTCCAGCTTTATCCCTTGCCCGCCCCGGGTAGGCTCCTACTGCCAAGGAGGGAGTTCCATGAGTGACCTCGTCCGCGTGGGCCTCGCCGGCTACGGCCTTGCCGGCCGCTACTTCCACGCCCCTTTCATCAGCGCGTGCGAGGGTCTCCGCCTCGACGCCGTCTTCACGCGCTCGCCCGAACGCCAAGCCCAGGCGCGGGCCGACTTCCCGCAGGTGCGCCTTTACTCTGCCTACGAGTACCTGCTGGCCGATCGTGCTATCGACCTGGTGGTCATCGCCACGCCCCACGACGTGCATGAGCCCATGGTCCTCGCCTCCCTCGCGGCGGGCAAGCACACCATCACGGACAAGATCATGGCGCCCGACGCCCCCTCGGCCGAGCGAATGCTGGAGGCTTCGCACCGGGCAGGACGTCTCCTGTCGGTCTACCAGAACCGACGCTGGGACAGTGACTTTCGCACTATGCTGCGCGCCGTGGCCGACGGACTGTTGGGCGAAGTCTGGGGTGTCGAAATCTACATCGACGGTCATCGCGGCCCGGGCCAGGGCTGGCGCTGGGAGCGCGCGCACGTCGGTGGGCGCTTCCGCGACTGGGGGGCTCATATCTTTGACCAGGCCCTGCAGTTCTCTCACGCCGACTCCGCCGAGGGCGTTGATGTCTGGGCCGACTGGCAGTACCGCTATCCCCAGGTGGACGTCGAGACCGAGGTCGTGACGCACCTGCGCTTCCCCACTGGCCTGCGCTACCTAATCCACATCTCCGTCCAACAGCGAGCGGAGCGGTGGGAACGGCGCGTGGTAGGCTCCCGCGGTACGCTAGTCTTCTATGGCCAGGACCCCCAGGAAGAGGCCCTGCGCTCCGCGGACAGACTCATCGTCGCAGGCACGCCCGAAGCCTGCTTCGCCCGCGAGGGTATCCACTTCGTCAGTGACCAGGCTCAGGCTGCTGAAAAGCTCGTCGTGGTGCCCGGCGACTGGATGGCCTACTGGCGCAACATCGCGGACGTACTCATCAACGGCGCGGAGCTGGCGGTGAAGCCCGAGCAAGTCCTCGAGGCGCTTCGGCTGATAGACCGCGCAGCGGCCTTCGATCCGGGCCCAACCTAACCGCCGGCGATCTGAGCGCCCACCTCCGCCCCCCCACCACTCCCGCGTGCAGGTTCGCGCTCGTGATAGTGGAAGAACTCCTTCACTTCAGGAGGTGTTCCCATGATACGGGTGCCACAGATGGTACTGATGACTCTGACAGCAGTGCTCCTCTTGTCTCTCCCTGAGGGCACGTCATGGGCGGAGGTTGTGGTGGCGGGCGTGGTCTACGACCATGTGGACGCAGGGGAGCCCTTCACGCCCGCGGAGCAACCCGAGGAGAACTGGCCGGCGGCCGCGGGCACGCGCGCCGAGGTCTCTGCCGGGATGACCCCCTACTGGCGGGGCGCGCCTGAGGAACTGCGCCCCTGGAGCCGACCCAAGACCGAGGAGTGCCTGCGCAGCCCACTGCGAATGTTTGCCACCCTGGGCGAGATCGAGCCCACTTGGGTTGCCCTGTATGCCCGCGAGGCCCTCTCCCGCATCAGCGCCCGGGTCGATAATCTCCCCCCAGGCGTGACGGCCGAGCTCTTCGTGGTTCACTTCTGGCCGCAGCGGACTAGCTGGAAAACGCGCCAGTACTACATCACTCCCGAGCTTTTGCTGCCCTACGACGCCGCGGAGGGCTACGCCTGGTTCCCCGCCCAGGGAGTGCTCGAACGGAAACCCTACGACCTGGCGGCAGGCACCACCGGCGCGATCTGGCTGCGCCTGACCGTCGCCCGCTCGACCACGCCGGGCAGGTATCGCTTTACCCTGAACGTGAAGGCCGAAAACCGCGATACGCTGAGCCTCCCCATCGAGCTAGAGGTACTGCCCTTTGAGCTGCGCAAACCCCCCTCGCAGAAGTGGCTGATGTACGGTGACCTCTCGCGCTGGGCGCACATGACGGACGAACAACGCTGGTTAGACGCGAAGGACTACGCGGCGCACGGCATGGACGGGCTGGTCGAGATGCCCCTGGGGAAAGTTGACCTCAGCGAGCTTGGGCAAGGTCGGGTGAAGTGGGACGTCAGCGACACGCGGCGCTACCTCGAGCTGCTGCGCCAAGCGGAGATGACGGGCCCGTGGGTGATGAGTGGAGGTGTGGAGAGGCAGGTGCGCGACGTTCTCGGTCTGGACGTTGACCTGAACCAGCCCTGGCCCGAAAACCTCTGCCGAGGTGTACAGCTTGCAGCCGCGGCCGCGAGCGACACCTATCGCGGCCTGGGTCTCGAATGGTACTTCTACGGTGTGGACGAGCCGGGCGCGGATAACGTCTTTGCCCTCGAGCAGTACCGCAACTGGAAGGCCGGCGGCGCACCGGTTTATGTAACAATGTATAAGCCCGACTTCTGGACAGCCATGGCCCAGTACCTCGACGCCCCGTGCTTCTCAAGCTCCATGGTCAATAACCCGGAGAGTTGCGAGAAGATACGCAGGGAATGTGCACGGCTGGGCAAACAGTTCTGGTGGTATGGGTCGGGATGCTACATCGGGCAGGAGGGCCGAATGTTCCCGAACCGGTTCCTGGCGGGCTACCTGTTCTGGAAAACCGGGGCACGATGCCAGGTCTCCTGGACCTACATCCGACCGCACGAAGACCCCTTCAACGACTTTGACGGCGAGAAGGCGAACAGCTTCGAACCCAAGGATCAGGCCACAGTTTACCCGTGGTTAGAAAAAGCGGGCGACTGGAGCACCTATCGCGGCCCCCTCCAGACGATTCAGTGGGAGGCACTGCGCGAGGGCGTAGACGACTATTGTTATCTGTGGACCCTCGCGGACTCGGCAGAGGACGCGGCCAGCGCGCCCGGC
>JAKORR010000918.1 GCA_029777735.1 Armatimonadota bacterium
CCAGAACGTCCTCGGTCACGCCTGGAGTGGCGCATGGCAGTGCAAAGAGTGCGTCCAGGTCGGCATAGATCTCTCGTCGTAGTCGTCGGGGATTGGTCTTGCTGCGCAAAGCGAGCAGTGCATCCTTCCTTTCAGGGGAAATACTCGGGGTGGCTGCCAGGCGGTCATAGGGGGTGCGTGCTTCATCGAACTGCCTGCGCTGACGCAGCGAGCCGTCCTCCAGCGTTTGGTACTGCTTACTGCAGAGGCGCATGACCGGCTGGAACAGATTGTAGTAGATCCACATCTTGTCGTACAGTGCGTTGAGGGCCCGGGTCTGAGCGACGGTGTCGAGCCGCTCCTTGCCAAGGTAAGCCCGCACAAGCGAGTCGTTCTTCTGTTCGACGAAGCGGTTGTCGTTCTTGTGCCAGGGCCGGCTGCGGGACAGTTCCGCTTGGTGGACACACTCACCCCAGAACTTGAGCATGTGAGCGTTGAAGAACTCGCTGCCATTGTCTGGGTGCAGCTGCAGCACTGCAAAGGGCAGACGCTCCAAGGCGCGCTGGAAGCCGTCCTGCATGGCGATGTAGCCACGCCCCAGGACGGCGACACGCTCACTCCAGCCCGTCATGACGTCGATCATCTGTAAAGTATGCACGTATGAGCCACTGGCGTCGGCCCCACAGTGGTGTACAAGGTCCACCTCAAAGTGGCCAGGTTCGGATACATCCCAGGGGATGCGCCGCATCGGGATGTCGCGCGTGGCTTGGTTGGCTCGCTCTGGACCACGGCGCGGAAGGCGGGGCTCGTCCTGGGTGATACGCTGTGCAATGCGGCGCACCGTGGCCACACTGATCTTCCCCAGCGCCTCGACCAAGCCCGAAGACAACTGCAACTCTCCATGAGCGGCCAACTGCTGGGCCATGGCCACCAAGTTGGGTTGCAGGCGCTCGGCACAGATGTAGTCGTAGCTCTCGGTAATCACCCGCAAGGCGTCGTCCACCTCGGCACCGTACGTGCGGCCGCGTTGGCGTGTCCGAGGCTGACGCTCTAGGTTGCCCTGCATGAGTCGGATCAGCGTCTTGCGCTCCAGGCCGGTCACTGCCTGCATCTCATCGAGCAGCACCCCGCGGCCTTGACGGTCGGCCTTCCTGTAGCGCGGCTGTACGATGCGGAGGTACTTCCGGCGTTCATTGATCGTCATCGCGTCCTGGTCGGGCATGGTCCCCTCCGGTGACATTATCAGTTGAGAGAACCATACCACTCTCGGTGCTATTTTACATGATAGAACGCGGATGCTTGACAAGTGCCCCCCTTTCGGGTATCATAGGCACGGTCGTGCTAGACGGGGAGCTAGCGGTGCCCTGTACCCGCAATCCGCTATAGCGGGGTCG
>JAKORR010000919.1 GCA_029777735.1 Armatimonadota bacterium
ATCTTAGGACCTGCAACAGCTTTGCCGGGTCGACTGAGTTGACAGCCGCCAGAGTCTTGGGCCCGAGTATGCCGTCGACCGTGAGCCCAGCATCGCTCACGAAGTTTACCGCCCACTGCAGTATCCTGTGGGCCTGGACAGGGCCCATATTGACGCTTAGGTCAAACACCTTGGTGCCCACGGCCAGGTCTCTGATCTCCCCATAGCGGTACTTGGCCCACCAGTCCCGATAGTAGATCTCCTTGGCCTGCTCCTTGGTCAGGGCCTGGATATCCAAGTGGGGATAGCTGCGCTTAGAGATGCCATACTTAGTCTCACCGCCGGGGTCAGCCGGGTTATTGACGTATCCGCCCTCGTGGGCCAGCACCACCTCCACAGCCTGCTCGAATCTGTCTCTGTCAGTCACGGGTCCTCACCCCCCGAGCCCCCGCCTGAATGTCGCCGCCACCCAGCCGACCACAGCGCCTAGCAGGGGGCCCAATGCCATCCTCACCACTTCCCACAGGCGGCTGCCGGTAACCTTCTGCCGCTCCTCCCACTCGTGGCGCAGCTCCTCCAGCTTGATTCGCATCTCGGCCGTCTCCCTCTCCAGCTGGGCCACGCGCTCACGCAGCTTCCAGACCTGCGGGACGGCGTCTTTAGTTGCCTCTTCCAGCCGGGTGATCCGGTCTCCGACGGCATCCATGCTTTGCCGCAGCTTGCTCACCTCACCGATCAGAGTATTAAGTGCCGTCTCCACCCTGGCCAGTCTCGCTTCCGCCGACTCTGTCAACTGTACCGCCCCCTCTCCGCCAAACAAAAAACCGCCCGGAGGCGGCTAACCGCTACGCAACTATATAGCTGTATTCGTCCTGCGTTATCTTGCCTTCGCTAACCATGCTTTCCAGCTTCTCACCCGTGACTTTGCCCGCCGCATAGAGCCTCTTCAGGCTCTCTACAAGCATCCCCATCAGAGCAACCCCCTGTCCATTAGCTCAAGTGTATACGCATCTATAGCCGCTGTGATAATGTCCTCGTTCTCTTGCATCCTTGCTTGCCTTTCCACTTCGTCAGCCGCTTGTTTTAGCTCCTCATCAAGCATATAGGTAGTCCCATCCCACCTATACCAGCCGCCGTTTATCCCCGCAGGCAGGTGAGTGACAGGTAGTTCTACTTCTATATACCCGTCATGCGGATACTCTATGGCATCGACAATGATATCGCCGTCTAACGCCAGATAAAACGTTTTCATATCATCCCTCCTCACGAGGCAAATTATAAACGCTCGGAAATACTATGGCTCGGGCCGTTTCGCCATCGTTAGCTGTGGTTAGCGACAGTCCATGCTTGCCTGTCAACAAAAACATACTACGGGATGTCATCTGCTGAATAACATCATAAGTGTCTGCTGCGTTGAATATTGTGACGAAAGGTGAACCGTAGTGCGCTACAGCCAAATATACCCCATCAGGGCTAAAGGCACAATCCGTCCCTTCACCAGCAGGCAACGTCGATGGGTTAGATAACTTTACCTCCTCCCCGCCCCACTCACAGAAAACCCTAAGCATAACCGGCGCATGCTTTGTAATACTGCCAAAGGCAGGTGCCGAAACGCTTTCATTCCACCCTTCGGGGAAGCCTACCCCACCACGCCTTGTAATAATAGCTTCAGCCATTACCTCACCACCTTTAGCTGTATCGGCAGTTCCACAGGAGGCTTTTCTGTCGCGAATAGAGTGACGGCATTAGCCGCCGTTGTAATCCGATACACATACCCCCAGGCCTCTAGCCTAGCTTCGTCTGTTGTGTAATCGCCGCTCATCACCACATCCACAATTGGCGTATCAGTCGCAAGCAGGCCATTGACTGTCTGCGTCTTGGTGTAGGGCGCCTCAGAACCTTGCCAGGTGGTGTCAAGGGTAGTAGTCAGCACGGCATGCTTGACGTGGCCAAGCTGGGATAGGCTGGCCTGCACTGCGGCGTGGGTGTCCACCTTGGTCTGCGCGCCGCTGGGCGTTTCGTGGCCGCTGTGGGGGGCAGCAGCATCAATGTGCGCCTTAGCCTCACTCAGCGTCACCGGCGGTGCGTTATACCAGCTGGCGGTGCCCATAATGGCGCGTATCCGATTTGCAAACCAGTCCAGAAACTGCCGCAGCGTGCCCGTATTGCCAGTGGGCGCCTGACTGGGATCGAGGGTTCGAGAGCCCGTCTCGATGGCGTTGGCGTTCGCCTCTTGGCGGTTCATATCCGACGGGGCCACCACGTCGGCGGATTGCCAGTTCGTTTTCGGAGTTTGCCATCCGTTTGGTGCGGTGCTCATCCTATGTCACCTTCCTCACAGTGATCACGTAACCTTTCGTCCCGTGAGACGTGCGGTGAGCGCCCCGGCCCAGTTGATCTCCTGCCGGATGACATGCACGTCCTGCCCAACAACCGTCACGCGGTCCCCCAGCTCCAATGCCGGGTTTCCGCGCCATTCCACCTCGATGTCGCGGCGCGGGTCTTTTGCCGACGCGAGCAGCGCCTGCGCTATCGCCTGCGCCTGGCTGAGCGTCTGCACCAGCGGGTTCGCCGGGAACTCGTACCGCAGCACGCCGTTCTCCAGGATGCTGGCGTCGTCCCTCACCACCACCCGCTCCCCGCCCTGCACCGAGAGCGGCTTGCCCGTGACGACCAATGTGACATTGGCCGGCGAGGCTCCGGTGTTCTGGATGCTCACCTCCGCGCCCCAGGCGTAGTAGGTCGCGGCGGTGATGCTCACGTCGGGCGGCGCGTCTAGACTAGCCACCGCCTCGATGACGGGCGGCTGCCCGTACTTGGCGGTCACGGTGACCGTCTGCCCGGCTGGCACGGTAATCGGCGTCGTGGACCGGTAGACTCCCTGCGGGGTGTCCGCCGGTCGCAGCGGCTGCGTGGCGACCACGATTTC
>JAKORR010000920.1 GCA_029777735.1 Armatimonadota bacterium
CAAGCTGGAGGTATGGCGTTGACGCTGCAGGTTGGCGCCGCAGGTAACGAGAGCACAGCTGGGGCCGATGGCAGCAGGCCGGCCGAAGGCGGAGGGGTCATCACGGCCAAGGCCCTCTTCGTGGGCCTGCTGCTTATGGCGGCGGTCATTTTCGTTGTCGCCTGGGCGGAGCTGGTCACGGGTCAAATTATGATCGGCTTCCTACAACTGCCACCGGTGGTGGTAGCGGCGACCTTCATTCTGATAATTGCGAATCGCCTGGCCGCCAAGGTCTCGCGGCGTCTTGCACTGACGGCGCGCGAGATGCTGGTAGTTTACTGCTTCATGCTCTTCGCTAGCATGATCACCTCGCGCGGACTGATGGAGGACCTGATCCCCGGCGAAGTGGGACTCAACTACTATGCCAACGAGACCAACAAGTGGCAGGAGATGTATTTCCCCTATGTGAAGTCGTGGATGGTGCCCTGGGACCCGGAGGGAGATCCGGGACAGCCTGTAGCCACGGGGTTCTTCGAATCACTGCGGCCGGGACAGCCGTACCCATGGAGGGCGTGGTTGGTGCCCACGGCTCTGTGGCTGGTACTGGTGGGGCTAGTCTACGCCTTCATGCTCTTCGCGTCCTCGATTCTCTACAGGCTCTGGGCCGACCACGAGCTGCTGAGCTTCCCGCTCGTACAGTTGCCCCTGGAGATGATAAGCCCACAGCACTCACGTTCCTTCCTGCGCAACCCGCTGACGTGGATAGGCTTTGCTCTTCCGGTGCTGCTCTTTGGCCTCAACGGCGCGCATAACATCTGGCCGGTCATACCGCAGATCAAGCTGCAGATCGGGCTGAACCAGTACATGAAGAGCAAGCCGTGGAGCGACCTGGGCTACACCACGATGTTCATGTCGCCTGCCGCTGTCGGGTTCTTCTACATGCTGCCGTCGGAGCTGCTTTTTAGCCTGTGGGCCTTCTATGTCATCATGCGGATGCAAGAAGCTGTGGGGTCGTCGCTGGGGATGCCAATGAGGCCCTGGAAGCACTCGAACGCTAAAGCTTTCGTCTCGTCGCAGACTATGGGATCCTACTTTATGCTCGTGGGCTACATGGCCTACGCGGCGTGGCCCCGGCTGATGGCCATTCTTCGCGGCGAGGACGAGGCGGTGAGGAAGGGCAATCTACTGCTGTCGCCTAGGCTAGCGCTGATGGGGATGCTGGTATCGATCGTCGGGATTCTGGTATGGGTGAACGCTGCCGGCATGTCGGTGCCACTAGCGATCCTGGAGTTCGGTGTCTATCTGTTCGTGCAGTGCATTGTCATGGCCCGCAGCACAGCCGAGAGCGGCCTGCCTATGACGGAGGGGTCCTTCACACCCTTGGACGTATACACGGTGGCGGCGCGCCCGCAGACGCTCGGGCCACGCAACCTCACAGTACTCGCCTTCGCGGACGGCCTATTCAGTCGAGATCTGCGCGGCTTGGTGCTCACCGGCTTTCTGGACACGCAGAAGATGGCAGATGGCCTGGGGGTAAGGCGTTCGAGCCTGCCCACAGTCATCGTGTTGTCGTTGGTTCTGGCCGTGCCGCTGGCGGCCTTTATCCACCTCTACCTTCCCTACCGCTTCGGCGGCGTGAATATGTACTCCTATGTCTACCGGGCCAACACCACAACCCAGTTCTGGCGGGAGAATGCACCGTACATGCAGGGCGTGGGCGAGTTCACCTGG
>JAKORR010000921.1 GCA_029777735.1 Armatimonadota bacterium
ATGTGTCTGAGGAATTGGAAGGGGTTTTTCAGCGGATGGTGGCGAAGCGTCCGGAGGATCGCTACAGGACGATGGCGGAGGTGGTCAAGGCCCTGGAGGGGTGTTTGGCGGCCTGTCGGACGACGGTGGGAGGGGATGCGGCGGAGACGCAGGAGACAGAGGAGCTTTCGATCACCTCGTGGCTGGCGCGGATCTCGCAGGAGGCGCGGGAGAGGGCTCACGGGGAGGAGACACGGCTGGCGGCGGAGGGGTCGGGAGGTGAGACGGTGGCCCAAGGCTCAGATCGGCCTTTGGCCGTGCCGGTGGCGAAGCCCACGGGTGGGAGAGATAGCCAACGGGAACACAAGGTTCAGCCGGAATCAGAGGTCTGGAATCGCCTGTGGGAGCGTTGGGGGCCTTTACTGACGAGGAAGCCGGTCGTTTGGGGTGCGGGGGTTGCCAGCCTGGCCGTTCTATTACTTGTGGGTTTCTGGCTTTTCGGGGCTTTTCGGTCTCGGGGTGCGAGTGAGGTGGCAGAGGTCCCCAAGGTGCTGGTGACGAAGCCCAGGCAGAGGCCCCAAGAGCGAATAGAGAGAAAAGAAGAGTCTGCTCCCAAGATAGCTGCTTGGGAGGCGGAGCTTCAGGCGGTGGACAGTCAGGCCAAAGTGTTGGTGGGTCAGCAGGAATTTGGCAAGGCCCTGGGGCTGTACCAGGGATTATCGGACCGCTATCAGGATTTGGAACTGTGGGGTCAGATTAAGGGAGTTATGGAGCGGATCCAGGGGGAGGCTGCTGCGGCCGCGCGTCAGGCCCAGGATGAGGCGAAGCGTTTGTTAGCCGAGAAGCGATATGCTGAGGCCCGGGCGGTGCTTCAGCCTTTGATGGAGCGGTTTGGGATAGCGGAGCACGCGGAGGCGGCTCGTCAGTTATTGGCGGAGATCGACCAAGCGGAGAAGATGGCGCAGGAAGAAGCGCCCGCGGTGCCCACCGTGTCACCTGAGCCTGCTCCCATGGAGCCGACCAAGACCCCCGAGGAATTGGCGGCGGAGGAAGAGCGTGAGCGTTTACGCCGGGATCAGTTGCGATGGCGGGAGGCCACGGCCGTGGTGGAGGAACGTGTTGCGGCTTGGGACTTTAACGGGGCGTTGGCGGCTCTGGAACAGGTTACAGCAGATTCGCCGGAATGGGCAGCGCGGTTGGCAGCCCGCCGGGATGAACTGCTTCGTATGGCGGCGTTGAAGGCGCGGATTATAGCGAGAATTAATGAGGCTCGTCCGCCCTTGGAGAAGCGGGCGTTACTCCTGAAAGGGATCAATGGCTCGATCTTTGGTGCGGATGATAAAGGTATTGGAGCAGAGCTGCCTTCTGGCACCAGAGAGTGGCACACGTGGAGAGAACTGAGCGAGAAATCACGTGAGAAGGTGCTCATGCTGGGAGTGGACCCAGAGAAGGCAGAGGACTGGATGGCGGCTGGTCTGATCGCGTGGGGGACTGGGGCGCAGGCATTGGCTGAAAGTTATTTTCAGCGGGCTAGAGACCTTGGGGCGGACCTTGGTCCCTATTTGGCCTCGCTGTCCGAGGCGGCATTCGCGGGGGTTGAGGAGTTACTTCGCCAGGTCCAAGGGGAATTAGCCGCTACCCGGCGGTCGAGCAAAGGAGGGAAGTCTAACGAGCTGCGGGCTCAGTTTGCCAAGCTAGAACGAGAGTTCCGGGACGTGTTAGCCCAGTTGGACACTCTTGAGCACCGCTACGGGTCCACGCTCTGGTTCGGCTTGCATCGCGCTGCGATCATGGCGGTTCGCCAGGCAGCGGAAACGGGTTTGGCGGAGAGCACAGCGGAGCGATTGTACCTCGAGGCGGTCGAGCTTTATGACGAGAGGGAGTACTTCAGGCTTAAACCGATTGTGGAAGAACTTAAAGGGCACTACGGCAACACGTCGGTAGTCACAGAGACAGGGCGGAAGCCCTCCTTTGCCGAGTTGGAGCAGGCGGTGGCCGATCTGGGCCGGTGGATCGTCGTCCGTCAGGACGGCAAGGGAGACTTCACCTCAATCCAGGCGGCTATCGACGCTGCCCCAGTGAACAG
>JAKORR010000922.1 GCA_029777735.1 Armatimonadota bacterium
CGGTTGATGATGCCAACAAACTTGCCGTCGCGCAGAACAGGCAGGCGACGGACATGGTGTCTGAGCATCAGCAGTGCGGCTGTGGCCAGAGCCGTGTTTTCCTCCACGGTATGCAAGATTCTGCTCTGCATGACCTGCCGCACGGTCATACCGACCAGCCTCCCCATGCCTTCCGAGTCTATGAACTCCGCCTCGGGGGGAAGAAACGAGAGATCAGTCATCATGAGCAAATAGGTTGGCAGCCCGAGCCTTAGAAGGTCGGCCTCCGAAAGGATGCCTACCACTCTGCCCTCATCATCGATGACTGGTAGGCTGGAGAAACCGGACTGCAATAGCCGCTTGGCTGCCTCCAGAGCCATGTCGTTGGGTCGCACTGTCTCGACCTCTGTGGACATGAAGTCTCGAACCACTGGTGACACCTCTGACCGTATCGCTTTGCCGTAAACTGTTGCAGTATACCACAGCCGCTGTACCTATACTGATCGTTACTTCGGGCAACCGACCTGACCAAACAGAGCTACCGCTCCGCTCGCAGGGATATCCAGCGCTACCCTTACCCGTTGTAACACAATACAACGGGCCGTGGGTGGATTCCCGCGGCCCGCTCCTCCAGGGCCTGCTATCCGTGCGGTCTCGCCTCCGGGCTCAGAAGCAAGGCCGGGGACCGACCGACACCGGCCTTGAGCGGTAGCCATGAGCGTGGCGATCGGCGATCCACTGGTCTTGACGTCCGTCCCTGTAGCCCCTGTGGTACCCCTCGTGCCGGCCTACCTGGCGTCCGTCCGAGAAGCCGTCCCTGTAACCGTGGTTGTAGGCGGATCTGGTACGCCCGCAGGCGTTCGAACGGTAGTAGTAGTCTGGCCCGCTGCTCCAGCCGCGATGGCAGTCGCGCCCGTGATGCCGGTCACTGATATCGTCGACCACTTCGTAGACGAGCACTCCCGCGGCGATGGCGGCAAGGACCTTCCCTGCGTCAGAAGCGCGAGCCGTGCTTAGGGGAGCTACCATGCCGAGTCCCATTGCCGCGAGTACTACCAGGAAACCTGTGATTGGGAACCGTGAGCTCATCTGACACACCTCCTGATCTTGTTCCTTGCAACCTCGGCCGTTTCCGGCGGCTCACCACCGTGGAGCCGTCTGCATGCCTAGAGAGCTGTAGGGCTTGAACGGCCATCCCATCGGTAACATCGGGTACATTTGCTTCCCTGCGTTCGGCAGCATGTAGTAGCCAGGAAGGGGAGAGGGGGAGTACCGATAGGTCTTGTACCTGGTCAGATTAGGGCCGAGGGATCCACCATCGAAGACCTTCACCCGTACCGGTACCGTAGCGTGGCGGGCCTTGAGTGGGGTGATGCTCTTGGGCTTGTAGTAGTAACCGGGAAGTGGATCGGCTCTCACGTCCACCTTGCCGGCGAACCAGCCCAGGTACTCGAGTTCCTGGGAGCCGGTGGCTCCAGTCAGGAGCATCATGCTCAGAGCCAAGCTGATCATAGTATCCACCTCCTTTCTGCTTTCACTATAGCACACCAGGCTACTATTGTCAATAGTAGTTCCCAAGATTGCCTCCACCTAAACCTCCCCGCGCTAAGTCGCTCCTCCCACACCGCCCTCCAGAGCCCCTCGCACTCGACGGCAGGCTCTCCGCCCACTCCCCGTGCCTGCGTCGTATACGCTTTTAGAAGGAACCGCAGGCGGATAACCGAAGCATCCCGTGTTAGCTTGTGTGGTCCCTCGGCCTCAGCAATAGTGGTCGAGATCAGAGTCACTGGTCGCCAACCGGGCCGGAGGGATAGGAGGAATCGCCAATGTACTGGCTGCCGCTTGTCTTGCTCATCCCGGCCATTCTTGCAACTTCGACAGCCGCCGCGGGGGACGGCCCGAAACAACCTGGCACAACCGCGCAAAACCGACATCCCTCGATCGGTGTGGAACAAAGGACTACGAAGGAGACCTTCCGCCGCACCACCCACCCGGACGCCCAGTGGTTCCCCAAGGCTGGCCTCGGGCTGTTCATCCACTGGGGCATCTCTAGCGTCCATGGCGGCATAGATCTCTCCTGGGGCATGATGGCCAACAAGCCGTGGGACCCCGACAACCGGGCTGTCATCACGCCCGAGGAGTACTATAAGCTGGCCCAGCAGTTCCGCCCCTACCGGTACGACCCCGACAAGTGGCTCAGAGCCGCGCACGAGGCAGGCTTCCGCTACGCTGTGATGACCGCTCGTCACCACGATGGCTTTGCGCTGTGGCCTAGCGACTTCGGCGACTTGGGCGTCAAGCAGTACCTGCCAGGTGTGGACCTGGTGGCCCGGTTCGTGCAAGCCTGCCGTAACAATGGCCTCAAGGTGGGTCTGTACTACTCTCCGCCCGACTGGTACTTCAATCGCGAATACATGTCCTTCAACTACGGCAGCACAGACCAGCAACGCTTCCCCGGTCGTCAGCACTATAACCTGCGGCACGAGCCAATCCCGGCAATCCCCGCGAAGCCCCAAGGCTTCGAGGAGAAGTACCGAGCCTATGTGCGCGGCCAGATCGAGGAGCTCCTGACACGCTACGGAAAGATTGATGTGATATGGTTTGACGGCGGCCCCGAGGTGATTTCCATTGACGAGATTCGCGCCCTGCAGCCGGGCATCGTGATCAACCCGCGCATGCACGGCTATGGCGACTTCCAGACGCCCGAGTGTCGTATGCCTGACGGACCGCCTGAAGGCTGGTGGGAGCTATGCGACATCTGGCCCAACGGCCCCTGGGGCTATACCAAGTCCCACGAGAGCTACAAGCCAGCAGGCTGGATGCTGGCGCAACTGACCAAGGTGCGCAGTTGGGGAGGAAATCTGCTTATCAACGTCGGCCCACGGCCCACAGGCGAGCTGCCGGACGTGTACTACCAGCGCTTGGGCGAGGTGGCGGCCTGGATGAAGCACAGCGGCGAGGCTGTCTTTGGCGTGGAGCGCGGGCCTTACCCGGAGCGTTGCAACGTGCCGACGACGATTCGGGGCCGGGCGTGGTACCTGTGCACCCCGCCGGGCTTCAAGGATCCAGTGGTCGCTAGCAGTGTCAGCCGCCCTACGTCCGTCCGGCTGCTGCGCACGGGCCAGGAGGTGCCGTACAGCTTCGAGAACGGCAAGCTGCGAGTCGACATACCGGACGAGGCGCGAACCGATCTGGTGGACGTCGTGGCCATCGGCTTCGCCGCCTAGGAGGGAGAAGCCCCGTGACCGGCCAGGGCATAGTACAGCGCGAGACCATCGAGTGGTCCAACACCTGGTGGAACAACGCCAACGACGACAGGCTGCTGAGGGTCCTGCTTATCGGCGACTCGATCGCGGTGGGGTATAGCCCGGTCGTGACGGAGCTACTGAAGGAGCGTGTCAACGTCGACCGATATGGCACGTCGCGCAGCATCAACGATCCGGCGCTGATTCAGGAGACGCGGTTCGTCATGAATCAGTACCGCTATGTCGTGATTCACTTCAACAACGGACTACACGGCTGGCACCTGTCCGACGACGCCTACGCCGCGAGCCTGGCCGAATACGCGCGACTGCTGCAGGAGCTAGGGCAGGGCGCGAAGCTCGTCTGGGCGAGCTCAACGCCCCTCACGGTACACGACCACCCCGATACCCTGGAGCCCGAGAAGAACGCGCGCGTCCTGAGCCGGAATGCGGTGGCCGCGGAGATCATGCTGCAGCAGGGTCTACCCATCGACGACTTGTACGGGGCCGTGGTGGAACGGCCGGAACTGCGCTCGCCGGACGGTTCGCACTACAACGGCGAGGGGCAGCAGGTGCTGGGAAAGACCGTGGCTGAATTCCTCCAGCCTTACCTGTCCTGACGGTCAGCCAGGATGGTTCGTTTGTCGCGCCGGCGCGCGTATCACGACTAGCGAGTGTGGCGGGACTAGGGTATTGACTTGACTGTCGCCGGCTGGCCGTGTGGTCCACTTTCGGGGCGTCACAGCCGCCGGATTCGTGTAGTCATTGGCGGCGAGAAAGCTGGGCGCAGCGAGGATGCAGGCCGTCCTTGGGGACCCGATGGTGGTCCCGGAGAAGCGTACGGTTACTTCACGAGCACATGCGGCGCTTCGGTTGACGATGAACACGGCGAGCTTGCCTGTGTCGGGATCATAGGTTGCCGAAGCGTCCAGTACGCCTGTCCGCAAGCCGCCGGGCAGGTCCACGGTCGGGCCCGCGTATTCCACCGGCACACCCACGCGTCCCGCCTCGTCCCGGAACAGCTTCAGGACCCAGTAGGACGGGCTGGGCGCTACAGCGGTGTCGTTGGCGCGGATCAGCCCTAGCACGTTCACGGTCTGCGTCACGCAGGCCACGGGCGCCCGGGGACCCAGGCGGTTAAGGGCGTTGAAGATCTCGGCCGCGAATAGCCCTTCGCGCAGGCTGTAGAAGCCCTTGTGGCCTGGTAGGTCGTCGCGCTCTTGGCGAGCGATGTTCCACTCGTCGAAGCACAGCGGGATGGGCAGGCCTCCGTTAGCCCGCCGCGCTATTTCCCAGGTCTCCTGCAGCGTTCGCTCGACATTCACTGGCGCCGCGATGGCCCGCGAGTACTCCGCCAGCGCGTCCGCGTTGACATCCAGCCCTGTGTAGTGGTGAACTGACAGGTAGTCTGAGACGCGGCCGGCAAGGGCTGTGACCTTGCGATTCCATTCACCCCAGCCGCTGCCCTCGACACCGACGAGAACGAGGGTAAGGGCACCATCGACGGCCCGCATGGCACGGGCCATCTCCAGGGCCTTGATACCGTACCGGGTTGCGTCCAGGTACCCGTGCTGCCACGAGCCGTACATTTCGTTCCCCAGGCCCCAGAACCGTACTCCGTACGGCTCAGGGTGTCCCCCCGCCGCCCGCAGCCGCCCCATCGGCGAATCCGCCGGTCCGTTGCAGTACTCTACCCACTCCGCCGCCTCTCGCGCTGAGCCCTCTCCGGCGTTGGCGCAGATGTAGGGCTCGGCTCCCAGCAGTTCGCACAGTTGCAGGAACTCGTCCGTCCCGACATCGTTCCATTCCCAGTGATTCCACGCGCGATTCCAGCGCGGCGGGCGCCTGTCCCGGTCCCCAAGCCCATCGCGCCAGTCGTACTGCGACGCGAAGTTTCCGCCAGGCCAGCGTATCATAGGCGGACGTACGCTGCGCACTGTCTCTATCACCTCGCGCCGCCATCCGTAAACATTGTCGGCGGGCATCAGCGAGACTGCGCCCAGCCACAACTGCCCCGGCCCGCGCGCCGTAATACTGATCTCCACTTGAGTCGTCCGAGGCAGTGCAGGTAGGCGGAAACGGTACCGCGCGAAGCCGCCCTTGCCCACCGGCCCAACCGTCGCCTCCCCCAGGGGCGTGCCCTCCGTGCTGAGGCTGATGCGCACCGGGACGCCGCCCGGGCGCGCCGTGGCGATGAGATAACCATCATGCGGCACGACACCGCGCATGCCCAGCGGGCCCTGCGCGATCCCCGCCCAGCCTTCTGCGGGTAGGACCAGGTGCTGGCTCTGGCAGGGCACGTACCAGTTGGCGTTATCGACGGAGAACCGGGCGTGCTTGTCGCCGATCGCCCGCCAGCCCTCGACCACACCCCCTGAGCTCGCGCCCGTGAACTTGCGGTTGTGCAGCTTCTCAGCCCACAGCCCGCCCTGGATACAGCGGTGCATATGCTCGATGAAGTGCGCGAAGCGCCGCTCGTCGAGAGGCCAGCGACGGCCGTCGAAGGCCACGGTTAGGGTGGCAGGCTGGAGCGGCATGGCCTGATCTGTGGGAGTAAGAGCCGCGTAGTCTACCTCGAAGACCACGGTCTCGCCACCGCCGAAGGTCTTGCCGAGGAATCCCACAAAGGTTGGCTCCGCGAAGGCGTGGTATTCGCCCGCCCTGGTCCAGCCGGTCTCCCCAGGAGACGTTCCCGCCCGGCGGTAGAATACCGAGCATGTCTCGCCGCGCCTCTCGATGCGCAGGAACAGGTCATCCGCGGGCGGCGCCACGGTCAGAAAGCCCCCTGTACCCGTCGGCTCACACCACAGCTCCGGATCCCCAGCCGGACGGCCCAGCGAGGGTGCCCGGAAGGGGCCCCAGGCGAGCACATAGCCTGGGCTGAAGCCCAGCATCATCGCCGTGTGGAAGTTGCTGGTGGGGCCGTAGCCGACGAGGCGCAGGTGTGCCTCGAAGTCGAAATCGACAGCAGGCGCAGCCGCCACGAGCATGGGGGCGTCGCCTGTCCGTGCACCTGGCAGCCAGTGGTTATAGCCCTCGGGCCGTTGGGGGAGGGTGACACGCACCCAGCCGGGCCGAGCCGTCAGAGAGAGGGTGGGACCCGGCACGGGACATCGCCACTGCCAACGGGGGTTGAGGTGAGGACTTGAGAAATCATCGCGCCAACCAGCACCGGTCAAGGATAGGATGAGGATTGCCCAGCACATTACACAACTCCCCTTTTGTGTTCCGATTCGGCTTACCCGCCCTGTCTCCTGCTTGGCGGTAGCGCACAGCAGCGGGCGAGTGATCCTTTCCTCGCGACTACCCCACTCCCCGCGGCGCTGCATCTCGACAAGGGGAATCCTTTGCAATAAAGAATTTGAGTAACCATGCAAGAGTCCTAGAGGAGGCGTCAGACCCATGTCCACGGATACAGCGGCCCAAGACCTCATCGAGCGGTTGCAGCCCATCGCGAAGCACGCACTTGGCGTTAAGGGCGGGTTGGGAGAACAGAACACCAAGTACAAGATCGTGATTCCTGTCCTAGAGGCCCTCGGCTGGAAGAAGGAACACATGGACTTCGAGTACGCAGTTGGCGGCCAGTCCGTGGACATCGCGCTTTGCGACGACGACGAAAAGCCGGTGGTGTTCGTTGAGGTGAAAGGACTAAGCGTGTCGCTGAAGCCCGATGCCAAGGAGGTAGACCAGGCTCTGGGGTACGCCTTCAAGGCCGGGAACGTGCGCTGGGCGGTCTTGACGAACGGCCTCCTCTGGTGGGCCTACGATTGTCATGCAAAGCTGCCAAGCGACCGGCGCCGGTTCCTGGATGTTGACCTGTCCCGTTTGGAAAGCAACCCTAAGCGTGTCGCTGAACCGCTGTTGCTGTTGAGCCCTGACAGCGTTTCGGGCGGAGCGCTCGCGTCATGGGCCGCGAGGGAACTATGTCGTCTAGAGCTCTTGCGGCTCTTTCAAAAACCGGACGACCCGTTGGTCGACTTCCTGCTAGATAAGATTGGTATTGGGGACGCGACAGCGCTCCGCGAAGTGCTCTCCCATCTTTCCAGAACGCCGTTCCAAGCAGTGATCCCGTCAGGTTCCAGGAAAGGCACGCCCCCGGCGCCCCCGGAGCCTGGAGACCTGCTACAGTGGCCACCCCTGGGCAAGAGGGGACCGTGGACCGTGCGCATAGCAGGTCGGGAGTACCCCCAGGCCCTCGCTAAGCACCTTCTAGTGCTGGCTGCGGAGTATCTGGTGGTCCAAGGGCTTCTGACCGTTTCTAAGTGTCCCGTTAAGGTTACAAGGGGCAATCGCTACCTCGTTCACACGCAGCCGGTGCACGAAGACGGCAAACCCTTCTTACAGCCCGAGTTGGTGGGGCGTGAGATGTACATTGAGACGCACTGCAGCGCAGCCAACGCCCTAACATATGCCAGACGGCTCTTCCAGCAGTTTGGCCTGTCTCCCGACGACGTTGAGCTGAAGGGCAAGGGGATTCAAGAGGATTAAGGAGGGGAACACCGGGGAGCCGTGGGGCGATCAACGTCTCCGGCACTTGCGTGGGGCTTCCGTGGCGGGGCTTAGCGGCTCGGCAAGCCTTGAGGGAGGTGAATGTGAGTGTGTACGTGGTGGTGAAAGAAGCCAACCGATAAGTGGCAGAAGCCATCAGCCGTAAGGCCACGGGGCTTTGCACGTGGCGGTGGCGATGGAGTAACCTGTATGCATATGCAGCCGGGGCGCAGATAGCGCCGAGGCGGAAGGTTGTGGATCCGCAGCAACCCACTTGCGTGGGCAATCCATGAAACTGTGTCGCGGGGCACTGGTGGCCCGCTGTGGCTATTCTCTCGGCTTGTGTCCCGCAGACAGACGGAG
>JAKORR010000923.1 GCA_029777735.1 Armatimonadota bacterium
CTCGTGCCAGATGCCGATGGCACAGGCCTCCGGGTCTCCCAGACCGATGCGCAACCCAGGGCGGGCGAAGTCGGCAACGCGTGTGACGCCGTTGGGGTTGCCGCGCGGGGTGATGATCACGGTAACGAAGTAGGCGGCGATGTCGCGCTTTGGGTCATACTTCGTCACGTAGCCGGCATCCACCGCCTGCAGCAGGTAAGGCTCCTCCCCGGGCATGTAGAGATCCCCCGTTTGGGATGCTTTGACATCGGCGATGAAATAGCCGGAGCCTTTGTAGCTGAGGTCCACCCGGACGCCCGGGTTCTGCTCGTGAAACCGCGCCACCAGGTCGTCCAAGGCAGCGCGCACGCCCGCACCGGCATGGAAGAGGAGGCGGGCCTCTGGTTTCTGACAGCCGCCCAGCACGGCCAGAAGCCCCAGCACCGGCAGCAGCCAACCGTACCTGCGCGTGAAGCAATACACGGTGGGATCCCTCTCTCACGGGAGTACTCACTCCCTGCTCTTATATGTGTTCTGCAGCTATTGTAGCCAGCCGAGAGGGCGCGTGTCAAGCGATCAGGACGGGCGAGAGCCCGATTGGCGCAGGCTTAACATACCTTTCACTCATGTTTAACACACATTACCATCTACATGCTGTAGACTGTTAGGTGTTACCGTAGAATGCCGTGCCGCGCCTGAAGGGAAGAGAACATGAGACGGACGCAGTCGCCCGGCTTCACCCTGATCGAGCTGCTTGTCGTCGTGGCGATCATCGCCATTCTGGCAGCAATCCTCTTTCCGGTCTTTGCCCGGGCAAGGGAGAACGCGCGCCGGTCGTGTTGCCTGAGCAACCTGAAGCAGCTAGCCCAGGCCACGCTGATGTATGGGCAAGACTATGACGATCGGCTGCCGGTGGGTCTTACCCAAGGCAACCCGTTGCTGAACGTGGTCCAGGGCCTTTGGCCGTACGTGCAGAACCGCGAGGTCTTCTACTGCCCTTCGGTGTGCGTGCTGGGAGCTTACAACCCGCTGCTGATTAACACCGACGAGAACTGGAACGCGGGCAACCTCGGCTACTACTACTGGTCTTCCTGGGACATCCATCCGCACACCGGGCCGTTCGCGGCGCAGAACCCGCCCCGGCAGCTTACCCTGGCCTCGGACTCGCAGTGCTGGATGTGGAGCGACGTCTTCGGGGCGTTCTACTGGCAGCAAGGAGCCCCGTTCGCCCACGGGATGGGCAAGTTCAGCTTTACCAACGTCGCCTTCATGGACGGGCATGTGAAGGCCGTCGCTGGCCGCCCGGGTGATGTCTTCCGATAAGATCCTTCTCGGGCGGGCGCAGTCTCTCCCGATTCCCACTGGGCTCAGGGGGCTGTC
>JAKORR010000924.1 GCA_029777735.1 Armatimonadota bacterium
CCCACTGGCTGGGGCGGTCCCTGGTACCGTACGCCCGTCAAGGCCGACGAACCCTCCGATCCTTTTCTAATGACTGGTTTCGAAGGCAAGTGTGTGCATCTCAGCCATAACACTGGCGAAAGCGTGGCTTTCACCCTCCAGGTGGACTTCTGTGGTGACGGCGATTGGCATACCCTCGCCGAGGTCGAGGTGCCCGCCGATGGCTACCGCCCCTATCACTTCGAGCCGGGCTTCAGCGCACACTGGGTCAGGTTCATCGCCGGACGGGATTGCGAGGCCTCTGCGCAACTGCACTACGTCTAGAAGGTCTATGGCTGGACATCTGGCGCTCCTTCTTGGCGGAGCTCGATGAGCAGGGCTATCTGAACTGGAGCGAGTGCTTTGCCGACGGGAGTTTCGCTTCCGCCAAAGGAGGGGCGAAGCCGTGGAACCTACAAGACAGGACAGAGGCAAAAGTGGATGGTGGGGGGCGACGGCCAAGGTCTTCATGTGGGAAAGCAACTGGCCTCGGCCTCGCCCCATGAAAGCAATCTCATCAAAGCCATCCTTGAAGCAAGCTTCGCGCCGAGCAAAGTCCAGCGACTGATCTACGACAAAGCCGCGGACGGCGATGCCCTGCGGCAGAGAAGGGCAGACGGTGGAGTGAGCCTGATCGCGCCTCAACTGCGCTTGTGACATCGCAAGGTCCAGACACAAACTGCGGCGCTACCATCGGTGCTGGAAGATGGAGCACACCTTCGCGTGGCTGGGCAACTACCACCGACTGGTTATGTGCTACTAGGATAAGCTCCACCTCTACAGTGTCTTCCACTTGGCCTGCCTCATGATCGTGCTCCAAATGATGCTCAACTGATTTTGAAATGGCTTCAAGGTCACTCCGCGCTGCGTAAAGGTCCGCTGCATATTGCGGAAGGAGAACAGCTTGGCGGTCTGAGGAGGGGTAGGGGCTGAGTAGCGGGAAGGTTGTCCTGGGCAGGGGCAGAACGCGGCGGGACAGATCCGGGGGGCACAGGATGGCAAGCAGTCGGCGAAGAGCAGAGGTTCCAGCTCTAGCGAGCCTGGTAGCGGTGCTCGCGGTTCTCTGGGCAGGCGCGGCAGGTGCGGCCGAGGATGTTCTGGTCGCAGACTTCGAGGGGGAGGACTACGGCCCTTGGCGTGTCGAGGGCGCGGCCTTTGGCGACGGTCCTGCTCACGGGACGCTGCCACAGCAGATGTCGGTGACGGGGTTTCTCGGGAGCGGCCTGGTCAACAGCTATAAGGGCGGGGACGGCTCGGTCGGCAGGCTCATCTCACCGCCCTTCATCCTTGAGCGCGATTACGTCAACTTCCTCATAGGCGGGGGCAAGCACCCGGGCGAGACGTGCATGAACTTGCTCGTGGACGGCTATGTGTATCACACGGCTACTGGGCCCAACGACCGCCCCGGCGGGTCGGAGAGGCTGGACTGGGCCACCTGGGATGTGTCAGCCCTGCGCGGGCGCACCGCCGTGGTCGAGATCGTGGACACGCACCGCAGCGGCTGGGGCCACATCAACGTGGACCACATCGTGCAGAGCGATAGAGCGAAGGTTGAGCCGCCGCGCCTGCTGTTCCCCAACAGCGATTTCGAGCAGGGGACGCTGGAGCACTGGACGGCAGAGGGCGAGGCCTTCACCATCCAGCCTACCAAGGGCGACAACCCCAAGGCCCGTGAGAGGCAGGACCATGCCCGTCCGCAAGGGGCCTACTGGATCGGGACCTTCGAGCGCTACAACGGCCGCGAAGGCGAGCCGGGCGCAGCGCGGGGCGACGGGCCCGTTGGCACGTTGACCTCTGTGCCCTTCGAGATCCGGTGGCCGTACATCAACTGCCTGATCGGCTCCGGGAGACTGCTGGGGCAGGTGGGCGTTGAGCTGCTCATAGATGGTCAGCCGCAGTACCGCGCCACAGGCTTCAACAGCGAGACGATGTGGCCCGTGTCGTTTGATGTCGCCAAGCTCATGGGGAAGATGGCTGTCATTAGAATCTTTGACCAGGCTACGGGGAACTGGGGGCATGTGAACGCGGACAATTTTACGGGCAGCCGCCAGCCGGTGTCAGACGTAGTGGTTCCCAACCTCGACGACATAAGGGAGTTTGCCATGAGACTGCGAGTGCAAGGCCGATATCTCAACCTGCCTGTGAAGAATGGGGCGGAGAAGGTGATCTTCGAGCTTAGGCGAGGTGAGGAGGTGGTGCGGGAGTTCGACATTGAGTTGGGCGTCGCAGGCGAGCCAGACTGGTGGGCCTTCTACGACATCAGCATGTTCCGGGGCGAGGATTTGGAGCTGCGGGTGCGCGAGCCTGTGCTCAAGGACGTCGCGGACCGTCTCGCCCGGCTCGTCGAACAGAGTGACGAGATTAAGGGCGCCGAGAACCTGTATCACGAAGCCCGAAGGCCGCAGTTCCATTACACCTCGCGGCGCGGGTGGAATAACGACCCGAACGGCCTGGTGTACTATGGCGGCGAGTACCACCTGTTTTACCAACATAACCCCTTCGGCATCGGCTGGGGCAACATGCACTGGGGCCACGCAGTGAGCCGCGATCTGGTTCACTGGGAGGAACTGCCCATCGCGCTGTATCAGCGCGGTCTGGGCGATATGGCCTATTCGGGCGGCGGGAACGTGGACGTGCACAACACGTCCGGCTGGAAGACCGGTGCCGAAGATATTCTTTTCGTCTCCTTCACTAGCACCGGCCGAGGGGAGTGTATCGCCTACAGCGACAACCGTGGGCGGAGCTTCCGCGAGTACGAGGGAAACCCCGTGCTCAAACACCAGGGCCGGGATCCTAAGATCATTTGGTATGATCCGGACCACAAATGGGTCATGATCGTCTACGATGAGGCAGCGAGTGAGTGGCGGTACGCCCTGTACGAGTCGCGCGACCTGAAGACGTGGAGCTTCATGAGCGTAGTGCCGGAGTTCTACGAGTGTCCCGATCTGTTCCGGTTGCCTCTGGGCGGCGACGCGGGCAAGATGAAGTGGGTCGTGTACGGTGCGCACCGGCGCGAAGCGGACGGGCAGCAACATGTGGCGCGCTCGTCCTATCAGGTGGGGAGCTTGGATGGTCACACCTTCACGCCGGAGACACCGATCCTGAACGGGCACTTGGGGCCGAACTACTATGCCGCGCAGAGCTTCAGCAATGCGCCAAACGGCCGTGGTATCATGATAGGTTGGCTAGCGGGGGCCACATACTCCGGCATGCCCTTTTCTCAGGGATTCACTGTGCCGCTTGAATTGTCTCTGCGCAGCACCCCGGATGGCCCTCGGTTGTTCTTCTACCCAGTCAAGGAGCTCGAGGCACTGCGGGTACGCGGCAAGATGGGCGAGGATCTGTCGGTGGTCCAGGCGAAGGCCCTCCTCGGGGAGGTTGACGCGGAGCTGCTGGATATCGTTCTGGAGATCTGGCCAGAAGGCGGCGA
>JAKORR010000925.1 GCA_029777735.1 Armatimonadota bacterium
CAGTGGACATTCTCTCGGCCGGCGAAGTGGGTTACATCATCGCTGGCATCAAGAACGTACGCGATAGCCGCGTAGGGGACACGCTCACCAGCGCTCAGAATCCTGCGGCTGAGCCTCTGCCAGGGTATCGTGAGCCCAAGCCAATGGTGTTTTCGGGGCTGTATCCGGTGTCCAACAGCGAGTATCCTGCACTGCGCGATGCTCTGGAGAAGCTATCGCTCAACGATGCCGCGCTGCGGTATGAACCGGAGACGTCGGCAGCCTTGGGGTTCGGGTTCCGCTGCGGCTTTCTGGGACTGCTGCACATGGAGATCGTGCAAGAGCGGCTGGAACGCGAGTACGACTTGGAGCTAATCGCCACCGCGCCGAGTGTTGTGTATCGTCTGCTGATGCGGGACGGAGCGGTGGTGGAGATCGACAACCCGGCGCAATTCCCCGACAGGGCACATATCGAGGCCATCGAGGAACCAGTGGTGAAGGCGACCATCATAGCGCCGCAGGCCTATATAGGGCCATGCATAGAGATATCGAATCAGCGGCGCGGCGAGCTGCTGGGCGTGGACTACATTGCGGGAGATCGCGTGGCTCTGCGCTACCGCTTGCCCTTGGCCGAGATCATCGTGGATTACTTTGACCAGCTTAAAACGATTTCACGCGGGTACGCTACTCTTGATTATGAGCTTGACGGCTACCAGGAAGCAGATGTTGTCAAGATCGACCTGCTGGTTAACGGTGAACCCGTCGATGCCCTGGCTGTTATCACGCACAGAGGAAACGCCTACTATCGGGCACGGGCCATCATACAGCGTCTGCGAAAGGTTATCCCCAGACAGCTCTTTCGAGTGCGGCTGCAAGCAGCCATCGGCGGCCGTATTATTGCTTCGCAGGACATTCCGGAGTTGCGCAAGGACGTGCTGGAGAAGTGCTATGGGGGAGATGTTACGCGCAAACGCAAGCTCCTGGAGAAGCAACGAGAGGGAAAGAGACGTATGAGGCAAATAGGTAAGGTAGAGATCCCGCAAGAGGCCTTCATGGCTGTCCTCAAGTCCGACTAGCGGATTTCTCAGCTGAGTCTCAGGTGGTAACGCGTGGTTTGCGCGATAATCCTTTCTTCATCCGGAGGGTCGCGGTCATGCAGCGGTTGCCTTCGCCCGCCGGAGCTGGGCTTTACGTGCATTTCCCTTTCTGTGTACGCAAGTGTAGGTACTGTAGCTTCAATTCAAGAGTTGGGTCCTCGGCACAGCGAGAGGAGTACCTGAAGGCGCTGCGGAGAGAGATTGAGACTGCCGCCGAGCGCTACAGCGAGCTGCGCTTCTCGACCATTTACTTTGGTGGCGGTACCCCAACTCTTTACTCGCCCGCAACCTTGGCGGATTTGTTGGAGCTGCTCTATTCCAAGTTCAAGATTGCCCGAACCGCGGAGATCACTATCGAGGCAAACCCTGGGACGATAGACATCGATGGTCTGAAGACTCTGCGGAATGCAGGCGTAAACCGTTTGAGCCTCGGAGTTCAGTCTCTTGACGAAGAGGAGTTGCGTTTTTTGGGGCGGTCGCACAGTTCGCGCGACGCGCTGGAGGCTTATCACGCAGCTCGGGTCGCGCACCTTTCCACGGTCAGTGTGGACCTGATTCGCGGCCTGCCGGTGCACGAGCCTGGTCGGTGGCGCGCGATGTTAGAGCGAGTGGTCAGTCTGGCACCAGACCACGTTTCCTGTTACGGTCTGACTGTTGAGCCGGGTACGCGGCTGCACGCAATGCAGGAGCGCGGCGAGTTTGTACTCCCCGACGAAGACACCCAGATCGCGCTGCTGGATGTGACCGAAGAGGTGCTTGCTTCGCACGGTCTGCGGCGCTATGAGGTCAGCAACTGGAGCCTGCCAGGGCGCGAGTGCAGGCACAATGTGAACTACTGGTGCAACGGCACTTACCTGGGCTTTGGGGCTGGAGCATGGAGTCACGTGGGCGGGCGTCGCTGGGGAAATGTAGCCGATGTGGTCGAATACGCTGCCCGGATCGCGCGCGCGGAGTCCCCAGTGGGCGAGACCGAGGAGTTGCGGGGCTGGGCGCAGGCGGCCGAGACTGCTATGCTATACTTGCGTCTGGTGCAGGGCTTCGAGTGGAAGGACCTGTGGGCGCGGGTCGAGGCGGAACAACGAGACACCTTGCGGGATCGGTTGATGGAACTGGCAGGCGATGGCCTCATTGTCGTCGACAAGGATTTTGTGGCTCCAACAAGGCGAGGCCTTCTCCTCCTGAACCAGATCGGGATTCGGCTTCTCGGCAATGACGGGCCCCGCGAGTCATGGGCCATGCCAGATGAGACCGCGGCAGGAACCTAAGCGGTTTTGGCGAAGTTCATTTCTGGAGCACGTCTTCACGGAGGAGTCTGCTATGCGTAGCGTCAGATTCTGGTTTGTGGCTACGGCGTGCCTGGTTGTGGTTGCCTGGGCATGGTCCGACGCACGGGTAACGATCTACGACGGTAGCGCAGATCGATCCAAGACCGGGACCTGGGGTAACGGCCAGGCCCGACAGTCTGAGAGGACCAAGTTCCTGGGCAAGTCCGCACTGGAGATCGAGACTCGCGGGCTTTACGAGGGCGGACGTGTCGACTTGACGCGGCCCTTCGAGCTGGATCCTTTCCTGAGCAAGGCCGAGAGCAGCTATCTCGTCATGATGGTTCGTGTCGGGGAGGAGGGTAGGCGCAGGAGAGGTCGCCGCAGATTTGAGAGGCCTGGAATGATGGAGGGTATGCCTGGCGGCTGGCAGCAGCCCGGCATGGGACCAGGGATGCCTCCTGGCG
>JAKORR010000093.1 GCA_029777735.1 Armatimonadota bacterium
CGAAGGCGCCACCTGGACTGAACCCGAGCCTCTGGACAACCCCTACGGCTGCCCCTTCGGCCAGATGGTCACGCTCGACGATGGCTCTATCCTCATGGTTTGTTATGCCTGGCATAGCCGGACCGGGCTGCTGCGCACCACAGACAACGGGGAAACGTGGCGGCCCCTAGCCCCACTGCCGGGCTACGGCGAAACAGGTCTTTGTCGCGACAGTCAGGGACGCGTCTTCGCCTTCATCCGTGAGGATCTAGCGTCGCTGGCCAGGCCCGGGCACGGCGAGGCGACTGCAGAGCGCGTGGCCCACTACCTGCGCGCCACAGTGTCCGAAGACGGCGGCAGGACGTGGTGCGAGCCCGTGACGGTCACCTACCCGGGCCAGCACCCGGCGGGTGCTTGTGTGTTGGCGGATAGGTCACTGCTGCTGTGCTATGGCCAGCGGCGGCCGCCCTTCGGCGTCGGCGCCCTGCTCTGGGATTCGTCCGACGCGTTTGCGGCGCTGCTACGGCGGGGCCAGGATCCTCTGCCCGCGGCCAGGAAGGCGCTGCTGGCCTGGGACTGCGTGAACACGGACTGCGGGTACCCCTCGCCCGTGCAACTCGCCGACGGCACAGTCGTCGTGATGTACTACAACACGGGCACCTTCGAAAGTCCTGACAAGGAACAGGCTCAGGTGCTGCGCTTTACGCCCGAGGCTCTGCGCGCGGCGGCCGACGGCGGCCCCGTACTGGTCTACGCTGACGACTTGGACCGGTGCGAGCCGGCGGAGAACCTGGCGCGCTGGCGGTGGCGCACAGGCCTGGAATGGGCCCACAACGGTGACCTGCTGCACCAGCGAGGCGGCTCTGGCGAGGAAGTGCTGCGCTACGACCCGCGCCTGAGAGGACGCCACCGAGCGTTTCTGGGGACGCGCGCGGTGACACCCTCGATGAGGGTGCGCCTCCGGCTTTCCGGCGAGACCGAGTGGCAAACCCTAGAACTGCCCGACAGCGAGGGCAGGGACCACTTCCGGGAGATCGAATGGCGTGCGGCTGACTTTACGGGCCGGGTCATCGAGATCGCGCCGGTGCCGGGGCACCCAGCGTATCTGGACTATTTTCGCTTCGTGCCTGAGGAAGACAGCGCCAAGTAAGTATCGTCCTACGCTGATCAGGCCACGGGAGGCCTACTGGGGAGCGTCGGGAAGATTTGCTACGGTAAGTGACAACAGGAGGGACCCGAAAAGGTGGCAACCATCATGGCGATACTCCTGACCGCGACGCCAGCCGCGGAGGGCCTCAAGCCGCTGACGGAGGCTCGAATCTTCGGCATGTGCCAGGAGCCGCACACTGCCGAGGATATTCAACAGCTTGCGAACCTCGGCTGCGACGTGATCGTGCGCGGGATTTCCTGCGCGTGGCACGCCAACCCCGACCAAGCACGCGAGAGAATGGCAGGCAAGGCAGAGTTGCTGCATCTGTCACGCGAGGCTGGAATCACCTTCTGCACCATGCTCACCTCGAGTGCCCTGTTCCCCGAGATCGTGCCTCCAGGCAAGCTCGAGGATTGGGCGTCGCGTGATGCCAAGGGCGAGATGATACCAACGGGGAGCTGGCACCAGGGCTGCCTCAACAACCCGGGCTTCCGTGCCTTCATCCGCGACCTTGGTCGGGCAGTAATCGATGCGGGCGCAGATGGTATCCACTACGACGAGTCCTACTCGCGCTGGTTCTGGCATCGGCCCATACCATGCTTTTGCGACCACTGCTGCGCCGCCCTACGCAACTGGCTCAAGGAGCACTTCTCGCCAGTGGAGCTCAAGGCCCGCTGGGGCGTCGAGAATCTGGACGACTTCGACTACCGGGCCTACCTCGCCGAGAGGAAGCTGGGCGACGAGCCCTGGCGCTCGCCGCTACACGACCAGTGGTGGATGATGCAGCTCCATACGACGTACCAATGGGAGAAGTGGATCGTGGACGACAACAAGGCCTACGCGCGCGAGCGCTACGGCCGCGAGTTGGTGACGAACGCGAACCAGTACCAACTCACCGATCTATCTGCAGCCCTGACGATGGAGAGCCGCGTCTACGACTTCGTGAACATCGGCACGGGCCTGGGCATCAGCTACCGCGACAGGGGTCAAGGCCGTCGCGTCGCCGTGTCGCCGAGTCTGGCAAGCTTCATACCGACCTACCGCATGAGCCGCGCGCATGCCGAGGGCAAGCCGGTGGTCCTGTTCCTGGACATCCAGCAACATCCTGAGAACCTCGCGGGGCTGCCTGAGACGCAGGAGGGCTTATACATGCAGTGGTTGTTTGCTGAGGCCCACCTGAGCGGGTGCTACTTCGCCGCGCACCATCGCTTCAGCAACTATGAGGGGCCGCTGGCTCCACAGGTAGCGGCGGCTCAGTTTCTTAGGGACCACGCAGAGTGGTACGAAGCCAGCCGGCCCTTGGCGCGCATCGGTGTGCTGTTCAGCTACCCCTCGCAGATCTGGGACATGTATGGCAGGGCCTGGTCAGGCGCGCCTGAGTTCCCGTCTCACTCGCTGCAGTACTACGGGGTATGCCAAGCGCTGCTGCGGGCGAACCTGCAGTGGGACACGGTCTTCGCGGGCGACGGTGACATCTTCCCCCAACGCCTTTCGACCGAGCAGTTGCGCTCCTTCGACGTGGTAATTGCGCCGGGTGTGTACTGCGCCAACGATGAGGATCTAGCGGTTCTCGCTCAGTGGGTCAAGAGCGGCGGGAAGCTACTCACCACCGGCCCCTTCGCCCGTTTTGATGGGCGACACGAGGAGCGCAAGACTCCGGCGCCTGCCGAACTCGCGGCGGCACCCAACCTTGACATGGACTTCGAGGCTACTGTGGGCCCCAACCGCGCAGACCTGGACTTGGAGCTCGTTAGGGCTTTGGTGGAAGACTTGGGGCTTACGCCCGACGTGCTCGTGGGCGATGTGAAGGCCCGGCTGCAGGTGCATCTCCGGCGCCCTGCGCAGGGCAACGTGATCCTCGCCGATCTCATCAACACGGACTTCGACTGGGAGGAAGGGTTCAAGCCAGCGCCCTCGACACCGTTGCACCTCAAGGTCGGCATGAAGCCCGGCAAGGTAACGCTGTATACCTTCGCGGCTCCCGAAGGAAGACCCTTGGAGTTCCGCGCAGGCGACGACGGAATCTTGACAGTGAAGCTCCCGGAGGTACAAGCCTATGCGTTGGTCTGCCTGGAACCTTAGCAGGAGACTCCCCGTCCTTGTTGCCGCTGTCGTGGGTGCCACAGCGCTGACCCTAGCGCAGGGAACTCCGCCGGGTGAGCGAGTGTTGCTGGCCGAGGGGCAGGCCTACCGGCTCTGGTCCTGGACCGGCGTGGCGGCATTGGACGTCGAGGCGCGTGACGCGCAGGGCAACTGGTGGCCCTTCACGCGCAAGGGCGGCGAGACGGGCTGGTACGGTTACAACCTCCAGAACGCTGGCGAGGTGCGTTCCAGTGCGGCCAAGCTGCATCTGACGGAGGAGCAGCGGGCGGGAGTAGGAGTGAAGGTGGCCGCCTGCGAGCTGGAGCCCGGCGTGAGACACCGGGCCGAGTACATGGCAGGGCCATCCTTCTGCATTGTCGTCACCGAGCTCATGGCGCAGCAGCAGCCCGAGGGCGCCGGGATCATCCGCCTGGCGCCACGGTTCGACATCGATATCAAGCGATTTACCTGCTATGCCCTGAGAAACGGTCGAGGGATACTGCACACGGGTACGATTCAGGCCCTGGCTGCGCGTCCGGCCTACGTGGGGGTGGGCACCTGGGGCGGCCCGGGCTGTTCCCTGGCTGACCTCGACCCTCAGCGCCCCTACCTGGCCTTTTTCAGGCCCTCCGGCGGACCGCTACTCGCCTTCATTTATCCGCACACGCGGACGCTGTGGATCGGTGGGCGCCATTTCCTTCAGCTCTGGGAGAAGGACGCGAACTATTTTTACTCGGGCATGTTCGACCGTGGCCACTTCAACGAGACCACGGCCTTCGTTATCTACGCTCGCGCGGATGGAGACCTAGAGGCTTTCGAGGCCGAGCTGCCCACCGTGCTTCAGCGCGTGGACGAGCTGGCGGCCAGCGGCGCAGTAAAGTTGCCGGCCTTGGCCGCAGCGCATGAGATGCAACAGCGAATGGCTGCGCTGCGCTCTTCTCTCTCGCCAGCAGACACAATCGACGAAGGCCATTGGCTGTGGACGTGGAAGAGATACTACGCAGTCAGGGCGGCCGAGCGGGTGCTAACGGAGGGGAACCCTTTGGCAGCCAAAGCTCTAGTAGACTGGGTCGAGTAGCCCTAAGGCCGCGGCACAACTGCCACACTTCTGACCGAGGTGGTCTTCGATGAAAAAGGTGCGCCTGGGCATTGTGGGCGCCGGCTTCATGGCGCAGGCGGCTCACATTCATTGTCTGCAACTCGCGGAGGGCGCTGAGGTCGTGGCCCTCGCCTCGGCGCGGCCCAAGCTGCGCGAGGCGGTAGCACGTCGGTTCAACTTGCCGATCCAGTACGGATCCTGGAGCGACCTGGCTGCGGCGCAAGACCTTGACGCCGTCGCCGTGTTGTTGCCGCCCGAGTACAACCCCGACGTGGTTTGCGGGATGCTGGACGCGGGCAAGCACGTGCTTGCCGAGAAGCCCATGGCCTTGTCGCTGGCGAGTGCCAAGCGTATGGCCGAGGCAGCAGAACGTAACGACCGTGTGTTGATGATAGGCTTCATGAAGCGCTACGACACGGGCATCGAGAGGGCCAAGCAATTCTGGAACGAAATAGTAGCAGAGGGCGGTATGGGCGACCTCATTTGTGCTCGGGCCTGGTGTCTGCTCGGTGGCAACTGGACCAGCAACCAGCACCTCCTGGTGCCGATCCTGCGCACCGACGAGCCCCAGGGCCCTAAGCCCGTCGCCGACTTGGGCCCAGACTGGCTGCCGGAAAAGCTGCGGGAGGGAATGCCCAGCTTCCAAAGCCCCTACTACGCCTTCAACCACGTGCACAGCCATAACGTGAACTTGCTCCGCTACTTCCTGGGCAACGAGTGGGAGGTCACCTACGCGGACTTCCGCTACCGCAGCAAGCTCGTACACCTGCGCTTTGGCGACGCCCTGGTCCACATCGAGGTGGGCGAAGGAACAAGCGCCTATGCCTTCGAGGAAGGCATGAAACTGTTTTTCCAACGGGGCTGGATGGAGATCCTGCCGCCACCGCCGATGCTGATGCAGGGCGCGGCCCAGATCCGGATCTACCGCGACGGCGAACTCATGGAGTTGACACAGCCGATGGGTGACTGGGACTGGGCCTTCCGGCGCCAGGCCCAGCACTTCGTCGACTGTGTGCTGGGAAAGGCCGAACTGCGGTCGTCCGGTGCTGACGGCGTCCACGACCTGCGCCTCGTCGAGGACATCTTCAGGAAAGCCGCCGAGCTGGGGACCATCTAGTAGGCTCCACTCCGCCGCCTGGACAGGTAAGCATTGTCCGCAGGCCATCGCCTGTGCCCTTGCGGCCGCGTTCCCACCGTAAACTATTCGGCTTCTCCCTCGTCTGCCCCTCAGTGGCAGGCCTACTGCAGCAGGTTCGTCTCGATAGCCTGCACCAGTGTCTCCTCCTGCTGCAGACCCACAAAACGCTTTACCTCGTGACCGTTCTTGAACAACACCAAGGTCGGAATGGCCGTGACTCCGTAGGCCTGGGCCGTCTTAGGAGCGCTGTCAACGTCGAGCTTCCCTACCAAGACCTTACTGGCGTACTTCTGAGCGATCTTCTCGATGATTGGGGCCTGCATCTTGCACGGTCCGCACCAAGTGGCCCAGAAATCCACTATTGCCGGTTTCTCGGAATCAAGAACGTTCGCTTTGAAAGTGCTATCGTGCAGCACAACCACTTCGCTGGACGCGCCATCATCAGCGGGACAGCCTCCGAGGCCCCAAAGTAGCAAGACAACGCACACTAACACCGCTGCCCACCACACCCTTCGTGTCATATTCTGCATCCCTCCTATCAAAAGAGTACCACCACTGTGCCTCTCTCGGTACCAGATCTTCTCTCCCGCCTCTGTTTCCCTCGCGTGAAGGAGGCCGGGAAGTCGAGGGGAAGTGCCTGCACGGAGACAGTGCGGCTAATGACGGGGAAGAGATCTGAATTCGTTGTGTTGGTCCCCCAAAAGCACGTCCGGGGCGCCAAGTCACGGTTAAGCTCCCTGCTCAGCATCGAGGCACGGCAGGAGCTGATCGTCCAGCTCCTGCTGAGGACACTCGCCATCTGTCGCGACCTGCCGGGAAAATCCGGATTCTTCCTGTGCGGCCCAGAGGATTTCGCCAACACTGCCGCCGAGTATGGCGCCGACTTCCTGCCTGGCGGTGCTGGAGGTATGCGCCGCGACCTGACGCTCGCCTCTGAGGACTGGCGCATTTTAGGCAAGGCCGCCATGCTGGTCGTAAGCACCGATCTACCCCTGCTCACTGTCGAAGACCTGCAGCAAGTTGTCAACGAGTGGAAGAGGTCAGCAGATGTGGTCATTTGCCCCGACCGTCACCTTCGTGGCACCAACGTCCTGATGGTAAACGAACCCGAACACTTCCGCTACGCCTTTGGGGACGTGGCTGGCCCCGGCAGTTTCGCGCTGCACATTGCGCAGGCCAAGGGCACTGGTCTAACGGTGGCTGTGGTCGAGAACCCAAGACTTGGGCTGGACTTGGACCTGCCCCAGGACCTGGCGGCCTTCATTGCCGCGACCCCCGACGATCCCATCGCCCAACGGATCCGTGCAGGTTTTCGCGATGCCTTTAAGTTCGAATAGCCCGCTGCGGCTGGCCTAAGGCTACCCGCCTGCCGCCTGGGCCGAGGACATGCCCACCCGCAGCATCGGTTACGCCGGACGCAAGCTGAACCTGTACTATGGCGACCTGCACGAACACAGCGACATCAGCGTGTGCAACCGCGCCGGTAACCAGACGCAGGACCAGAGCTATCAAAGCATGCGTGACATCGCTCGCTATGACTTCGCGGCGCTCACTGACCACGGCGGTGGGTACGGCAAGGCGGCTGTCTACGCGCCCGAGCTCTCACGCACGGCCGTGATCGAAGCCCTTCGCACCCGGCACACCTTCGGCACCACTGGCGTGAAGATCCTCCTCGATGTGCGTGTCAACAGCAACCTCATGGGCGAGATTGCGCCGCCGCACGAGGGCAGACCGGTCAAGGTAGATATACGCGTCGTCGGGGCGAGTGACCTGGATCTCGTAGACGTCTGTGGACGTCTTCCGTATCAAGGAGTCCATCCATGCGCCCGCCGTCGCCGGTAGAGGGTGCAACATCACCTTAGGACAAGAATCCTCCCCCGGGGTTCTGCTATTGCTACGTGCGAGTGATCCAGAAGGACCAAGGAGATAGCGTGGTCTTCGCCGGTGTGGCTGGGCAGGCCCGAGAGGAAGTAGCATGAAGCCCACCAACAAGCGTGCCTCAACCACCGACGCAACACAAGACGGCTCTTGGCAATGTAGCCTCTGCAAGGGCTGCACCGTGCTTCCGCTGGGGTCTGAATGCGACTGACCAGCCGCGTGTGGGCTAGCCTCACCCACCGCAAACGAGGTCGTAGCGCCAAGCCTCCAGTCCGCCG
>JAKORR010000926.1 GCA_029777735.1 Armatimonadota bacterium
CAGGCCTCCTGCCAGTCCAACCTCAAGCAGATCGGCATCGCGTGGCTGATGTACGCACAGGACTACGACGAGATCACTACGCCGTGCTGGTTCGGCGACCCGACCAACGACCCCACCAGCGTCAAATACCTCGACTTCCTGGAGCCTTACTGCAAGAACACCCAGATCTTCATGTGCCCGAGCCGGCAGCGGCACGTGCTGCGCCCGAACAGCGGCGCGGCGGCGCGAAGCTGGGGCTACGGCTACAACTGCGGTTACATGAGCAGGACCGAACTGGCACGCATCAACCGCGTGAGCGAAGTGCACGTGATGGCCGACCAGCTCGACGATGACTGGCGGTCCTCCTGCGTGAGAAGCGATAGGGGCAACCGTTGCAACTCCGGCCGCGTTACCTGGGACGCCCACAACGGCGGCGAGAACATCCTCTTCGCCGACGGCCACGTGAAATGGCTCAAGTCCTCCGAGTTCTTCTCCACCGCCCTCAAGCCATCCAACGTCAGCGCCAGCGACCAGGTTCACGACTGGTACTGCGACTATCGCATCAGGTAGCGCTCACCCTCCGTGCCCCAGCTCTGCTTCCGCCAAGCTGGGGCACGGCGATCCTTCCAGGCGCAAGCCGATCCGCACTCGGCGCCTACCCAGGCGCGCGAGAAAGTATTATTGTCTAGCGGGTTATGCGCAAGCCCCAAGAGGGCAAACTGGAGTAGGTAAGTGTCGGTAGATTCGCAGAGGAGGGATGCGGCGTGTCACGCAGAGGTTTCACACTTATCGAGTTGCTTGTTGTGATCGCGATTATCGCGCTCCTGGCGGCGATTCTGTTCCCGGTCTTCGCCAGGGCTCGCGAGAAGGCCAACACCGCCAGCTGCCAGAGCAATCTCAAGCAGATCGGCCTGGCCTTCGCGATGTACATCCAGGACTACGATGACATCTTCCCCTACGGCCACTTCGGCGTCTGGGGCGGCACCCCCGACTACCGCTGGACCCACGCCCTCCAGCCCTACTGCAAGAATACCCAGGTGTGGCAGTGTCCCTCGCGCAAGACCGAGAGCTGGACTTGGAGCTACGGCGGCAACGCCTGGGACTACGGCTGGCAGGGCCGGGAACTGGCGCGCATCAAGAACATATCCGACAAGATCGCCTGCCTGGACTGGCGCGATAACATCTCCGGACCGCCCATCAGCACTCCCGGTAGCGACTACCGCTGGGCACTGCCCTATGACGTGCACAACGGCGTGACGAATATCCTGTTCGTGGACGGCCACGTCAAGGCCATGAAGCCCGAGAGCTTCCACTCGACCCCGGACATGGTGCCCGTGGCCGAGACCGTCTGGCGCAAGTACTGGGATATGAACTACTAGCCTCCCCGCTCTGGCAAGCCAGAAGGGGCAACAAGGGTGCGCCTCGGCCGGCGCCCCACGACCAAGGCACACGAGAAGGAACTGCTGGGGGCCCACGGAAGCCCTCAGGTGCTGTATAGGTAAGAGAAGGCCTTTGGTTGTGCCGGCTTGAGTTAACTCGGTCGGTAGTATGTGCCCAAGGAGGCGACAGTACATGCGCAGAGGTTTCACACTTATCGAGCTGTTGGTTGTGATCGCGATTATCGCGATCCTGGCGGCGATCCTCTTCCCGGTCTTCGCCAGGGCTCGCGAGCAGGCTCGCAGGACAAGCTGCACCAGCAACGTCAAGCAGATGATGCTCGGCGTGCTCATGTACGTCCAGGACTATGACGAGCGCCTGCTGCTTGGCGTCCATCCCTGCGCCGTGTGGCCAGGCTCCACCGCACTGACCCACAGCTACGTAACTCCTAACATCGCCTACGGCCACCTCCTCGATCCCTACTGCAAGAACACGCATATCTTTATCTGCCCCAGCGGGGACGAGGGCGCCTGTTGGAACCATACCTACTCATACAATCAGAGCCTTCACGCTGCCTCGACGACCAACAACCCCGGCACCGGCTACAAGATCGGCCAGTTCGACGAACCCGCCAGCACCTGGGTCATCCAGGACTGCTCCGGCCCCGCCTGGGGGACCAACCACTCGCGCAAGGGGGCAAGCTCGGACTCCATCATGGCCTACCAGAACGTCGGCTATCTGGACGGCCACGCCAAGCTACTCAAGTACATCATGCCACCCTATTATCCCTAGGGGGGTCTTGGGCGCCCACACCAGAGTGAGGAAAGCTTCGCGCTTCACCCGCCAAAGAAGATAGCGCGTCTTCCTGGTGGGCTGCAGGTGATTCTCTGAGCATGACGAAGTAGCATGAGGTTGTAGATATTGCGCTCCGTCTGGGGACGGGAAAAACTTATGGACGAGGGGGTTCTGTGAATGCGCAAAGGTTTCACACTTATCGAGTTGCTTGTTGTGATCGCGATCATCGCGATCCTGGCGGCGATTCTGTTCCCCGTCTTCGCCAGGGCTCGCGCCAAGGCCCGTCAAACCTCCTGTGCCAGCAACCTCAAGCAGATCGCACTTGCCTTCCTGATGTACACCAACGACTACGACAGCAAATTCGTCTCATGCTACGACGATGGCATCCCCGGCCGGCGTATCATCTGGTCCGAGAAACTCGTGCCCTACGTCAAGAACAACCAGCTCTTCCTCTGCCCCTCTGTCAGCGGTGTCGATATTTCCAACCTTCAGCAGACCCGCTATCAAATGCCCCTGGCCCACGTCTTCCCCGAGGGTTGGCGAAACCCGGTCAGCGAAGAGGACTTCCTCCACGTGGCTACCACGGTCATGGTGGTGGAAGGCTCTCAGTGGTATCAGCACTGGTGCGGCCGCCATGGCATCTACAACTCCGGCGGTCCCACCTATGACGCGGGCGGCGGTGACATCGCGCTCTGGGGCACTCTTGGCGAGACAACCTGGCCGCGCCACAATGGCGGCTGCAATTGCGCCTTCGTCGACGGCCACGTCAAGTGGCTTAGCATAAGGGAACTTGGCGACTCCACCAAGGAATACTGGGACAGAAACTAGACGACGGCTGATCGTTCTCTCGGGCAGCCGAGGCCCCGCGGTTGTTGCAGTCGCAGCCTTGGCCCGAATTGGAGGTGTCGCAGGGTTGAAGCTGCCCAGGGACCAGCGCAGGAACAGAACTCCACAACCGAGAGGTTGGGAGTCTGAATCCCTGCGGTAGACACACCTATCCAACGGAAGTGAGGACAGTGAAGATGCGCGGATTTACGTTGATTGAGCTCCTTGTTGTGATCGCGATTATTGCGATCCTGGCGGCGATCCTGTTTCCGGTCTTCGCCAAGGCTCGCGAAAAGGCCAGGCAGGCGAGTTGTCAGAGCAACCTCAAGCAAATCGGGCTGGCGCTGCAAATGTACGCCCAGGACTATGACGGGCGCAATGTGCCGTGCTGCACGGGCGGGAGCAACTATGCCGCCGGCGGGCGCTGGGCCACCGACATGCTCGAACCGTACGTGAAGAACGACCAGATCTTCTGCTGCCCCAGCAAGGGCTACAGCACCCACCGCTGCCCCTGTCCGAGTGTGAGGCGCAACCGCGGCTATGGCCTCAACAACTGGGTCCGCGACCAGAACCCCATCTACTGGAGTTGCCAGGACACCGCCTGCCGCTATCCCGCCCAGACCATCGTCATTAGCGACGCCCGCTGCTTCATCACCAGCTGGCTGGCTTCCTCGCCCATGCCGCTCAACCGCGTGGGCGACGTGTACAACGCCGATGGGACCATCCGGGAATGGCGGCACAATGACATGGTCAATGCTCTGTTCGCGGACGGTCACGTCAAGACGGTGAAGC
>JAKORR010000927.1 GCA_029777735.1 Armatimonadota bacterium
CGCCACTTCTGCTCGAACCCGGACTGAGGAACCGGATTGCAAAGACGGCGTACGCAAAGCTGGAAGCTAGTGACCCCGTGGACTGGGGGATCGTGCGGGAGGTGGGGAAGAACTGGGCCAATCTAGGGGCAACCGGTGAGGCCGAGAGATAGCGGGGCGTCGTCAGCGCGGACACTCGCGCCGTCGATTCACGCAGCCCGCTGGCCCATCTCTTCGGGAAAGTGCCCACTGGAAGAGGCAGCGCGCGTCAGCAGGACTGCGAGGTAGCGCGTGCAGGGACCAAACATGATCGAGGGCTAGGGCGTGGAGAAGCTACCCTTCACGAGTTTCGACTTCTGGGGCTACTTGGCCGCTGGCTTCCTGCTGCTCTGCGCGGTGGATGCCGCGGCAGCGTTCGGTGTGCTGGCACGGAAAGAGTGGACCTTCGTCGAGGGGATCCTTGCCATCTCGGTTGCCTATGTGGTCGGCCACGTTATAGCCAGCATCTCGTCGTTCGTCCTGGAGCGGGTGCTCGTCGGTAAGGTGCTCGGTTGGCCGAATGCCAATCTGTTTGGCCGGTCAAACGCACCCGGTTGGTTGAAGCAGCTGCTGGGCTTCTACTACGGAGCACTTCCTGCGGAGACTCAGAAGGCCGTGCTCGACAAGGCCGTGCAGTCCGGTGTGTCGGCACCCGGTGAGGCGTTGTTCTGGCTCGCCTTCGCCAAAGCTCGCAGCAGCGACAGGACCATGGGGCGCCTGAACGACTTCTTGAATCAGTACAGCTTCTGCCGCAACGTGGCGATGGTCGCGTTCATCGATGCGGCAATCCTCTACTGGTCATACCTGCAGCCGAAGGGGCCCGAGGCCCACATCTGGTGGGCACGTCTGGCACTCTTCATCGGCCTGGTCCTGCTGCTGAGGTATCTGAAGTTCCTGCGCCACTACAGCCTGGAACTGCTCACTGCGTTCGCTCATGGCGATGAAGCAAAGCCAAGCGCGAAGTAATGGACATCAGGGACGGCGCACTGCACATCTTCAACGTGGATCACGGTGCGTGCGCGCTGTTGACGTTGCCTACTGCTCAAGGCTACAGGCGTGTGCTGATC
>JAKORR010000928.1 GCA_029777735.1 Armatimonadota bacterium
TCCCGGCTGTTCAGGGCTCGGCGGATGCTCAGGCGGTCTCTGGCTGATTATGCCCGATCTCGGGGTTACCTCGGAGGTGAGCACAATGATCGATAACTGCCCTGGCGACGATCCCAAGTTGGCCGCTTGGGTCGACGACGAGGTGGTCAGCGAGCAGAAGCGGGCGATGGCGGCTCACATCCTGCTCTGCCCGGCCTGTGCGCGCGAGGTAGGGCATATGGCCGCCCACAAGGCTCTGCTTGAACGCCCTGAGACCGCTGAGGAGCCGCCCGCACGTCTGTGGACAGACCTGACGGCCCAGCTCGACCGTGTGGATGGCATCGAACGTGCCCTGAGCCCGGCGGCCCCGGGGCGGCGCTCACTGCTCCCAGCGCTCATCGCCGCTGGTGTGATACTAATTGTGGGGGCTGTCTTCGCGCGCTCAGCCTGGATGAAAGCCAACTTGGATGTGGCGCCGCAGCTTCTCGCGCTTCATAGCGAGACACTTCGGGCCAGCGGACTGTATGGACCGGCCTCCAACGTCCTCCATGCCGTGACCAATTCCTATGCGCCGGTGGTGCCCCAGGTGACGTGGCAGGCCGTAGGCAAGATCAATGGCGCCTTCGCCTTTCAACGCGTATGCCTGGCCGGGAGGCTGCCGGTGAGCGTCATCACCACTCCGGCCGGGGCCCTACCCCTCGATGGACTGGATCGCTGCGTCTTCGCGGGCCGGGTCTACCACATCGCTGCATTGCCCTCGGGTGCCGTCGTCGCAGCTGAGTCGCAGGGCCTGTGCCACTGCATTGTGGCCAGAACCACGCTGGACGACCTGTTGCCTTTGGCCAGTCTTATCGTGACGCGCCCGCATCTGCTTTTGCAGTAGGCCTCGGCTGCGATCACGAGTGCCTTGGTGCTTTCCTTTGGCCCATTCCTTTGAACCTGTGCCTCCAACAAGGGCTCGCTCTAACTGTTTCTGCCCGGCACTCAGGCGATGCGCGTTTCTACCTTCTGCTCACAGCTTAGGATTGCTAAGAGCGGATACCGGCCCTATTCTTCATGGTCTTGTAAAGTTCCAAAGTAGGTTCGCTGGCGACGGGCATGCCTCACCGCTCTGACCGTCGGGTGACCTCCTCGGCTGTCAGAGCGCGCGAGTAGATCCTCACGTCGTCCAGTAGGCCGTTGAAGAAGGCCGGGTGGTCCCTGCTGTAGCTGCCCAGGCACAGCGAATGTGTGTTGGGCTTGACCCGGCCGCCACGAGTCAGGATCCCACACTCGCGGCCGTTCATGTACAATCGCATCGTATTTCCGTCATAGGTGGCTACAACGTGGATCCAGTCTCCTATCGGTAGAGGCTCTGCGGCCTGCAGGTGGTGACTCCAGGGCGTCTTGGGGACGGCCCAGCACAGCCGGCCGTTCGACAGTCCCAGGCGGAAGCCCGAATCCCCCTGCGAGTAAACGTTATTGACGAACCACTTGTCGCTCTGGCCGGCCACGTCGCTCTTTACCCAGCACTCGACTGTGATCTCCGGCAGGGAGAAGCGGGGGTTCTCGCTTGGCGGTACGGTCACGCTGCCGCCCCTGCACTCGAGCGCCCGCCCGCGCACCCCAGGGACGCGCCACGCCTTTTCCAGCATGCCGCCTAGGCCGTGGCCAGAGTAGTCCCAGGCGTAGGGACAGTCGTCCGCCTCGTCAAAGCTCCACCAGGCCAGCAGGCCTGGCTCCCAGCCTCCCTCGGCAGTCACTATCTTGCGACACAGGGCGCGCTGTTCCCGGAACTTGTTATAGGCGCTGTCATAGGGGCCCAGGCCCAGGTCCTCGGGCACAAGGTCGACGTGCGGCTCAGATGCGTCAGTGAAGGCTGCTCTGACAGCGTCTAGATACCCAAACCCGTATCGCCTATGCGGCGCGATGTAGTGCCCCTCGCCGAACTCGTTCCAGTTGTCCAGCAGGACCATTCTGCTACCCAGGCTGTCCGCGGGCATCTTCGCCATCGCGCTCTTGGACCACTCACACAGCCGGCGGAAGTCGTCTGGAGGAAGGTGCCACGCGCTGAAGGTCGGGTGCCACGGTGTCGAGTCCCAGCCCATCGAGAGGGTGAGGATATCAGGGAGCACATTGAGCTGCCGGCGCTTCTCCCAGATATTCTGCTGCGCTCGGATCGCCTCGTCAGGTGTGGGATTGTTGGGCAGCGGCCAGCAGTAGGAGAAACTGTAATCCAGCCCTTCATCGACCATGAGCCTGAGTGGCCGGGCGTCCGTGCCCCGGTACTCGCCTAGGATCGTCAGGCCTGCGAAGCCCGCCTTGCGACACGCCTCGCGCATCTTTTCTAGGGCTTGGCGGACTTGCTCCACACCTCCAAGGTCATCGATGAGAAACTCAGGTCGATATATAAACAGCAGCGGCTTGTTGTCCACCTTAAGGTAGGAGGGATGCTTGAAGTAGGTCTCGATCCAAAAGGGCAGCAAGTTTTCCAGCAGGTCCTGCTCCGAGGCTACGCCCGCCTGGCCTCTGGACTGGTTTTCCCACATGATGCAGAACTTGAACTTCGAGCCGTAGCGCGAGTTGAACAGCCCCTCGTGTATCGCGTGCGAGAGCGCCATCTGGACCCCTTGGCCCTGATTGCGACGATACCAACAGTAGACGAAGAACTGAATGCCATGCTCGAGCGCCCACTTGATCTCCCAGTCGGTGACCTCGGGATTGGCCTCGTCGTACCAACCTAGGGCGGGCTGGCGCTCAGGGTAGGGTTCAATGAGCTCCCAGCCGGAGGAGCGCGTGCCCTGCTGCCACAGTGGGCAGTAGTGTGCACCCACGAGATAGGGGCTGTTCGCGACCTGGGGCTTTGGCACGTAGGAGGCCTTAGGCAGGTCCACGGCTGGCGCGAAGCCTACCCGCAGTGACGCTTGGGTCGACGTCATGCCGCCACCGGTCACCGATAGCTGAATCTCGCGGGTCCCTGGGGCTTGGGCCTCGACATGCCAGTCCACTTGCAGAGCCTCGTCGTGGACCAGTACCTTGACCTTCTGCTCGGCTTCCCCGATCACCTTGACCCCAGGCGGCACAGTGATCCACGCGGATAGGTCGCGTCCCGGTCCGCCTGTGTTGTGCAGGATCGCCAGCAGGTGACAGGGCCTGCCGGCGCGGCTGACAGCGCGCCCGGGGAGGAAGCTCTTTACGATGATCTCGGGCGGGCCCTCAGGCTCAGCGGCTATGCTCAAGGACTCCACCTCGACACGAGCCTCGCGGTCCGATGGCTCCAGCGCGAGCGCCTGGAGAGTTCCGTGCCAGTCGGAGTTGTCGGCTGCCTTGAGCACATAGGTGTGCATCCGACCGTCCGGGATGAGGGTAAAGGTCAGCACGCCTGCACCCTCACGGGTGAGGAAGACGAGCCTCCCACTCTCGCCCGCGGTTACGGCCATCCGCAGCACCACGAAACCCCTGTCCTTGAGAGCTACGTCCAACCGGCGGTTCATCAGCACCGAGCCCCTGCCGCCGAGAGTGGCACTGAGCCTGCCGCCGCTGACCGTGACCCGTTCGGCGTCGTGTCCCTCCCAGCCCTGCAGGCTCTGGTCGAAGTCGAAGCGGGGGGTGGTAAGTTTGGGCACGCCTCGGTCGAGCGTCAGGCCGTACTGGGCCACCAGGACTTCGCCTTCCTTGAGGGCCCGGTTGTATAACTTGACCTCGTCCAGCATGCCCTTGAGGCCAACCGGGCCCCACTGTGATGGCGCACCTATTACTACAGAGTTGTCTGTGGGCTTGATGCCGCCGGGGCGCCGGGCGCGGAACTCCTGGCCGTTCACCCACAGAATCGCCGTTTCACCGTCCCAGGTGGCGACTAGGTGATACCAGGTGTCGGATTCAACCGCGATACCCCGCACACGCGGTTCCAGTTGTCCACCGGCGTTGACAAAGAAGGAAAGGTTGCCGCCCTCCCCGGCTGGGTCCACGCGCAGTAGGTACTCGCCGTCCTTGCTGGCGATATTGAAGTTTTCACCAATGCTTGACAGCTTGATCCAGCAGTCGATTGTGAAGCCGTCAGAAGCTTGGAGCAGGGGTGTGCTGGCGATCTCTAGACCGCCCCGACCGTCGAGCAGGAGGCACTGCCCCACGCGTCCCGGCCCGAGTGTCGCTTCGGTGACTGCCGCGCCGTGGTTGTGCCCTGAGGCGTCTTCCCCAGGCGCGGCAGGGTCCTCGAACGCGTACCAAGCCACCGGGAGCGCTTGGAGCTCCTGCGGTTGCACGATCCCTGGAGCCAACCCCAGACAACCCAGAGCGACCAGGACAAGACTCAAAGGGACAAGACCGCGCGCTGCGATGCGTCTCATAGGACACCTTGGTTGTTCGGGTGTGAAAGGTCGCTTTCCCGACGGCTTCTCTAGACTGCCGTCGGGGCGCTTCCAGAGCCCTGGTATGTTGCACAGACCTGCAAGTATCTGTGCGATACTACTAACTATTGGCCAGCCTCAATGCGGTACCTGCCTTCCCGTCCCACAGGGGCAAGGCCGGTTGCCTCGCAAGCAGGGCGGACCCGCTCGCCCTCCTGCGTCTGTTGTTGGCGTCGACTGGCCAAATGTCCTATCCTTGCGGCTGAAGGTGATGCCTGATGGTAGATCTCGCCGTCATTGTGCTTGCGGCCGGCGAGGGCAAGCGTATGAAGTCCCGTTACGCCAAGCCCTTGATGCCAGTGTGCGGCAAGCCTATGATCAACCACATTCTGGACGAGCTCGAGTCCCTGGCCCCTGAGCGGGTGGTGGTCGTAGTTGGCAGCCGACGTGAGCAGATCGTCGCCGCTTTGGCCCAGCGCGAGGTCCAATTCGCCGTCCAGCACCCCCAGCTTGGCACTGGCCACGCCGTACAGTGTGCGGAGTCACTGCTGGAGGACTTCGACGGCGATGTGCTGGTCA
>JAKORR010000929.1 GCA_029777735.1 Armatimonadota bacterium
AGCGGATCGAGCAATACGCCAAAGCACCTGGGGCTGAGTGAGGCTGCCAGCGCGTTGACCGAGAAGTCTCGCCGCGCTAGGTCGGCCCGCAGGTCCGCAGAGCTCACCTCCGGTAGCGCGCCCGGGCGCCTATAGATTTCCGTCCGGGCCGTCGCCAGGTCCACATGCCCGCCGTCGGCAAACCGCAGCTCCACCGTACCGAAGGCCTCGTGGCGCACAGCCTTGGCATTCAGCTTGCCTACTAGATCCTCGGCCAGATCCGGCGCGCTGCCCTCCACGACGACATCCAAGTCCACAACAGGCAGGCCCAGAAGCACATCACGTACCGGCCCGCCCACCAGATAGGCTCGCATGCCTAGACGCTCGGCCTCTCGGCCGATAATCTCAAGCACAGCCAAGGCCGACGGTGCAAGCCGTGCCGCCAGGATATTGCATGCCGAGCCTCTCGCAGGGGTCATTTAGCCAACCGCGGCGGGATACGGTCCTGCCGCACCAGATCCTCCAGGCTCTCGCGCTCGACGATTACCTCCGCCTGCCCGTCATGCACGAGCACCATTGCCGGGCGCGGAAAGCGGTTGTAGTTCGACGCCATGGCATAGTTATACGCACCGGTGCAGAAGATTGCCAGAATGTCACCCTCGACCACTGGCTGCAAGGCAATCTCTGGGATGAGCGTATCGGTCTCGCAGTGCTTGCCCGCCACGCGAACCACTGTGCTGCGCGCCTGGGCGGCCTTGTTTGCTACTGTCGCCTCGTACTGCGCATCGTACAGAGCTGGACGCGGGTTGTCAGAGAGACCACCGTCCACGGTGACGTAAGTTCGCACACCGGGGATCTCCTTGACCGGCCCCACCCGATACAGCGTCAGGCCCGGAGTCCCCACGATCGACCGCCCTGGCTCCAGGATCAGTTTGGGCATAGGAAGGTCGTGGTCGGCAAGACACTTGACCAACGTCGAGCATATGACGTTCGATAGCTCCTTGATCGTGGGTGGCGCATCCTCGTCCTGGTAGGCTATGCCCAAACCACCGCCCATGTCGAGTTCGTGTGACACGAGTCCGTGTTTTCTGTGCATGTCAGCCATGAAGCTCGTCATCAGCTCGGCCGCTCGGGCGAAGGATTCTAGCCCAAAGATTTGTGAGCCAATGTGGCAATGGAAACCCTGCAGCACCAGGTTGGGCGCAGCCATCGCCTGCGCCACCGCCTCCTCGGCCATACTCGAGGCCAACGATAGGCCGAACTTCGAATCTACATGCCCTGTAGCTACGTAGTGGTGAGTATGCACTCGGATGCCCGGTGTGACTCGGATCAGCACGTCGGCCCTCTTGCCTAGACGGCCTGCGGTCTCGTTCACCCGGCCGATCTCCGAGAGGCTATCGATCACTAGACGCCCGACCCCAGCATCCAAGGCCATTTCGATCTCTAGGTCGGACTTGAAGTTGCCGTGCAGCTTTATGCGGGATGGTGGGAAGGCCGCCTTGAGCGCCGTATAAAGCTCGCCGGCGCTGGCTACGTCGAGCCCCAAGTTCTCTTGCTCCATGATGCGACAGATGGCCGTGCAGAGCAAAGCCTTGCCCGCATAGCAGATCTCGACGGAGTCCAACCGCTCACCGAAGGCACGCTTGTAGGTGCGGCAGTTCTCGCGCAGCAGCGCCTCATCTATCACATACAGAGGGGTGCCGAAGCGCTCCGCAAGATCCACGCAGTCGCAACCACCCACGCACAGATGACCAGCTTCGTTGATTCGCTGAGTACCGAGCAGCATCAACTGACCTCCCCGGGGAGGGGGATACAAAACGGCCCCAGAGCATGGAGCTCTGGGGCCAAAGCCTACAGGCCCCCAGACAACAGTATCATGTTACATGTCGTTGCGGGTGATAATCAACTGTCCCCGCTGACTGTCGAAGGAGATCGTCAGGCCAAGTGTAGCGGCGAGAAAGCTCAAAGGCACCATCGTGCGACCGCGCTTGACGTAAGGTGCCAGCTCGAGTGGGGTCTGCTGGCCGTTCACCTGGGCCACCGGCACACCTATCTGCAGCTCCACCTTGGTATGGGGACTTACGGCCTTGACACGTTTCTCGACCGGGAACCAGTACAGAACACCATCGCACTCCTCAAACAGTTCGCGGATCGGGCCCATCGAAATGCCCTTGGTGACCTCAGGACAGGCCCGCAGCGGG
>JAKORR010000930.1 GCA_029777735.1 Armatimonadota bacterium
AAGGCGATGGAGTGGGACTTGTTCAACCCGTGGAGCTGGATTTGTGAGCTAAGCTCCAGCCATCCACTGCCGGCCAAGCGCATCCGGGCGCTGACGAAGTACGCCCGCGCCCGGGGTCAGTACTCGCCCTTCGAGTTTCCCGAGCACGCACAGGAGAGCTATTGGGACGAGTTTTTTACCGACCTGCTCATCTACTATCTACCATTGATAGGTCTGATAATCGCCGGGGCGGCGGGATTCGCGCTCAGTTCTGGTAGCCTTGAACAAGGGCGTCTGCTGATCATCGGTGGAGCCGCAACGATGGGGCTGGGAGCTGGGCTGTTGATCCGGGTCATGTTCATGTACCCGTCGTCGCGCTTTGAGCGGGACACAGTCGCGAATCTGGTCTCGCAGGTCAAAGTCTCGGCCATACGCTGTGTGCTGGCTGAGCTTGAGGGGAAGGTCATCGGCCGAGGCATCCCGGGACTCTACTGGTCCGAGGACTTGGTAATCGAAGACGACACCGGTTTCATGGTCCTTGACTACCGCCAGCCGATAGGTGTTCTGAACTTCCTTTTTGGTCTGTTTCGTGCGGAGCAGTTTGTTGGGCAGTCAATTCGCGTGATCGGCTGGTACCGCAGGTTCCCCAAGCCCTTCCTGGAAGTCTGGAAGATCTATACTCCCGACGGAGCCGTCAACACATGCTGGACGTGGTGGCTGCGGCAGGTTAGTGCGGTAGTCGTGTTGGTGCTGGGGATTGGACTGATGTTAGCGGGTCTGTTGCTGGCCGCCTAAAGTCTTTCAGCTCGATTCCACTTCAGCCCAAGGGAGTCAAACTGAAGCCATGATTACTGGCCATTGCAACGCTGCGTGGCTCTACGACGAACGTGCATGTGAGAAGGCCTGGAACGACTGGGGCAACTACTGGGCGCTGTATACCGAGGAGCTGTTGCGCCGGCTTGGTGCAGGGCCCCGGGCGATCAGCCGAGAGCAGTTGCCAGAGGTGCTTAGCAGCCTTGCCTCGCTGGTCCTGCCCGCAAGTTTTTCGTCCCCCCTGAGCAGTGGCGAGCTTGAGCTGCTGGAGAGATGGGTGCAAGCTGGCGGTGTGCTAGTGGTCCTGGCAACGCCTGGTGCCGAGAGCCTGTGCGGTGTTACTCCAGTCGGGTCGATTGAGCAAAGCGGAGGGCCCTTTAGTCCGACATGCCTGTTGGAGTACACGCCTCGGGTCAGAGAGGAGCTGGGACTGGACCGGCGTTTTCTCTCACCCATCATCGCGCCGGGCCGACAGGTCACTCCTAACACTGACGCACAGTTAATGGGGGTCTTGCGCGATCTGCGAAGCGGTGCTGAGCTGGGTGCTGGCCTCGTGCTGCGTCGAATCGGTCGGGGCTGGACGTGTTACTGGGCCTTTGACCTAGCTCAAGCGGCATGGACGGCGCACCAGGGTAGGCCCGTGTATGTGGACAGGGACGGCCTCGGGTATCTGCGCACCACGTGCTCGATGCTTCTAGGTGACGCCGACTGGGATCTGCCGCACATCGACCTGATGCTGTTCGTCCTACGTGAGGTGCTGAGACTGTCGGGACAAGTCTTCGTGGAGGCCTTGCCGCCAGTGGAAGGCCGGCCCGCCGACTGCCTTCTTTGCTGGGGCGGCGATGAGGAGGGCGCCAAGGGCACTGCTGCCTGGGCCTCTAACTGGATGGCAGGCCGGGGCCTGCCCTATCACGTCAACGTGATGCCGGACGCGCAGGGAACCTTCGCTTGCACGCCTCAAGAAGCTGACGATATACGAGCTAGGGGCCACGAGGTCTCCCTGCACCTGAACCTCATGGATGGTCGGAAGCACCCGTCGGGCTTCACTCAGGAGGACATAGGGCAGCAGGTGGAAAGCTTTGTGCGGCATTTTGGTTTCGTACCTAACACGGTTGTGTTCCACTGGGTTCGGTGGTATGGGTGGACTGAACCGGCGCAATGGTTAGCGGAGCTGGGTGTGCGCGGCGACAACTCGAAGCACAATGTCCCCGCCTTTAAGCTAAACCCAACCAACACGCTCGGGTATGCCTTCGGAACGTCCTTCCCCTACCATGCATGGACCGACTGGCACTCAGGCAACTGCCGACTCGATTTCGTGTTCCAGCCAATCACAGCTTACGAGTGTGGCTATGACCGAGAGACGGACACCACGGACTTTGCCGCTTTGCATCAGGCGCTGAGACAAGCGCGGCAATGGGGCCTCACAACCGAACTATTTTACCATTCGGTGAACCTGACGTGGTATCCGTCCTGCAGGCGGGCGGTAGAGGAGGTACAACGTTGGCTTGCAGAAGAGGGGGTACGAGCTGTGCACATGGGCAATGATAGGCTCACTAACTGGTGGGCGGCACGCGAGGGCGTCGAGGTAGTCGCCGAGAGACGTGACGGAGGAATGGTAGTGACAACCGACTGCTCTTGGCCCGACGGGTGCACATTGAGGCTGCCTGGAAGCTGGCAAGCGCGTGATATGCAAGCGGTTCGCGGGAAGGACGGGCGCTGGACTTTTCTCGCAGTGGGGCGTGGCCACACCACGGT
>JAKORR010000931.1 GCA_029777735.1 Armatimonadota bacterium
GAAGACAATGTTGTCCAAGTAGAACACGCCAGACTTTTCCCCAGCACCCACAAAGTACACGCTGTTGCACAAAAAGAACCATTCGCTGGCGTAGGGTAGGTCCGCAAAGATCTGCGGATCCTGTCCAGCCGGCGTGACGGTGAGACTGTACTTTGGGTCAGCCACGCCGAGGGTGAAGTCCACCATCACGTTGTTCCACACACCCGGCGTGAGCTTCATCAACTCGCGGCCGCCGATCGAAACCACACCCTTGTCTCCGTCGAAGCGGACGCTCGGCCCGGGCCCCTTGCCCTCGTACCGTATCTCAAGCAGGCACGTGGCGCCTTCGTCTACGCGAAGGTCAAAGGTCAGTCGTGCCTTGCCGGTGCGGAAGGGCGCTACAGACCGGTGTAGGAAGGGCCAGAAGCTGGAGTCGGGCGTATCAACGAATTTCAAGGACTTGCGGCCCACACCCACAGCCGTCTCCTCGGTGACAACGATAGCGGTCTGGTCCTTCACCTCGGCGATCCAGCTGCCGCCCGGCTTCTGCCCCACGCCCTCAGCTTCGAAGTCGTCACTAAAGACTACACCCCCAATTTCGCTCTCAGGGTGAAAGGCAGCTCGCGGGCCTGCCTTCTCGGGCGGAAGAAGCCCCAAGGGCAGACCGGCGTCCGTCTCGATGATGACCGCTGCGTGCGTATGGAGCATATCGAGCGTCAGGGCGAGTACCCCATTGGCGTACTCCCACTCTACGCCCGTCAGCGTCGGCACGGCGCGCACTGCCTTCGGCTGGTGCGGGAAGGGCAGCAACAGGCGCAGATTGCGCAAAGGCGGGTTCCACTCGGTAGTCTCGGTGGTATCGATATCGCATCTTCTCCCCGCCACGCGAGTGGTCAGGTCCGTAACGTGCAAAACCACCTGGCCCGGCTTGGTGCGCAGAGAGCAGACGACAGGGGCGTCGCCCACCCCCTCGACCGCGTAGGAGGGGCCCTTGCCCAGGCTGGCCAACGCGGCTGCTAGCAGCCCGTCGTCTGGGTAAATGAGACCGCCTGTCGCTAGATAGGCCACCGTACCTTGACCGACGCGGTTGCGTGTCAGTGCCGGTCGCCCATCGGCAAAGGTGGATACCACCTCGGCACCAACCAATTCCACCGGCCAGGTACCGACGATATGGTGTAGGCGCCCTCCTATCTGCAAGGGCACGGGCTTGGCCTCAGGCTGTTCCTCACGGCGCAGGCCGAGCAGAGCGACAGCTTCGGCCGACTCCTGGGCCCTGCGACCACGTAGGCCCTCACCCATGACTAGTAACAGCCCACCTCTCTCAACGAATCGGCGGAGGTCCGTCAGCGTCCTGGACGCCAGCACGCGGCCCTCCGGCAGGATCACAATCTCGTAGGGCGTCGTGTGGGCGAGGTAAGCCTCCTCGTTGACCACGTCCGTTGCGTAGCGGGCCTCCTGCAACGAACGCAGGACCGTGAAGACCGGACGGTCAGGATCGCCGCGGTTGCTCAGGCGCCAAGACGTTTCGCTGTCAAGTACCGCCACCTGAGACGCAGACACCGACGGTCCCAGGGCGGGAGCGCGGTCGCGCGTGAACTCCGCCATATGCCGCGTGACCTCGACGCCCCAGGGTGGCACCTTGCCTCCGCTGAAGGTCCACGCGAACCATACACCGCCAGCAGCCATCGTGACTGCGCCCTCCTGAAGCGTCCGCTGGAGCGAATAGCGGTTAGCTAAAGACCGGGATTCGGGAGTCGCATAGCTCATGATGTCCCACGGTGTCTTCTGCTGGGCCCCCCAGCGACTCGTCGCGCAGATGACTTGAGCGATGTTCCAGGCATCGCCGCTGAGCGTGTCGACGAAGTCGGGTATTGGCTCCGGCGACCAAGCCCAGGACCAGTTGCTCGTGTACAGAGCCTTGGGGCTGGCCGTATGGATTGCCTCGGCCACATGGCGAAGATAACTTTGGTACCGCGTGTAGTGCCAGTCAATCCACCGGTCCCACTCCGGGGCGGCAGGGTCGCGAGGCGCCTCTGTGCCTGTGTCTTGCTTCCACTCGCGCAGGCAGCGCTCGCACCAGCACGGCCGGGTTAGAATGTAGTCGCCGTCGAACCAGAAGCCGTCCGGGTCGTACTTACTGATGATCTCGCGAATCTGTGGGATGAACCGCTCGTAGAGATAGCCCTTCTTCTCGCGATTGGGGCGCTGGCAAACGATAGGGTCGCCGACGATGATAGGCTGTCCATCGGCACCCACAGCCGCCCACTCGGGATGGTCTTTCAGCTCCAGCGGACGCCGGTCCACCGACATGTAGACGCACAGCTTGAGCCCGAGGCGCCGGGCCACTTCCTTGAAGGTCCCCAGCGTGTCATGACCCTTGCGGCCCGGGTTGTCGAGGCCCACTTCGGTCGGATAGGTCGCATAGCCGTTGCTCTGCGCGGAAACCTGAATCATCTGGACTGGCACCGTGGACAGGGCGGCGGTCAGTTCGTCCACGGTCTGCCCCTGACCCAACAGCGAGGAGTGATTGTCGAAATGAATGTTTACCAGTGAGTGCCTGTACCACTCGTTCCGCGCGGGGATACCGGCACCGCCCTCAGCACCCAATACCGGGCAGACATATAGCGATAGCAGCGGAACAGCCCAGTGGGCTCCAGACAGACCGACAGTGTAAGATTTCATGGGCCTGATCCTCCTTGGCACTCTAAGCCAGGACTGACACCTACGAGGCCAGTTAGGACTGAGCCTACGATGAGGGCGCGTGAGTCTAGTTCAGTTCACTCTTGGCCGAAGTCCGTGTCAACCTTCTCGATGAGCACGCCACCGACAAGCCTTCGGGCCTCGACGAGGCTCTCGGCACGCGTCCGATATTCGGTTGGGTAAAGGACCGTAGCTCCCGAGTCGCTGACCGTGGAGACCTCGCGCGACGCCTCGATCAGAGTGCGGGCGGTACGAGCGCACGCGGTAAGATCCGCGTCCCCCGATTGCTCCAGCTCATCAGCCTTCCGCAATACAAGCTCCTGCTGCGGTCGTAGGACCTCCTCCAGAGTCGCCACCGGGTCTGTGGCCAGAGTGCCGCGGTCCACGCCGCCAACAAGCTGTTCAGCCTTCAACAGATTGCGGAAGCAGTAGCCATAGTTGAAAGGGTGGACGATGTGGGGCGCGTCGGGCAGCGTCGGTGGCCACTGGCCATCGGAGTTGTATGAGCAGGTCAAATGGAACCAGGCGAGGCGCCGCCGCGTCTCGTCCATCTGCGGCTCCAGATGGCACAGCTTTTCTCGCACAAGATCCTGCCACGGACGTAGCAAGCGGGCCATGGGTGTGTCTGCCCAGGTGGAGGCACGGCCGCCGTGCCAGGCCGAGTCGTCGTCGAAGGTCAGCACTTCATCCAGAGGTGGCAGGCTGTTGCACGCCTCGTCGAAGGTCACGAATTCGCCCAACCGTCTGCACTCACCGATGAGCGCGATGAGCTTGTCACGCGAGTCGGGCGTATGCTCGAACACGTTGTCAGGCTTGTTCTGATACTTGAGGCGGAACCAGCCGTTGGTGCCCACATACTCGGCGTCGTCAGCGAAGATGATCAAGGTGCCCTCCGGTTCGCCGGGCTGCTGCTGGGAGTACTTGCGAATGAGGCCCAGATAGCGATCAAGGGTGTAACCTTCCATCCCCATGAAGAAGCGCACGCCGAACTGGGCCACGCGATCGGTGCGCAGGAAGGTTCGTAGCCTGCCCTTACCCACGCCATGGAGGTTGTCGAAGGGGAAGTGAATCGCACGCTCGTGGCCCGGCAAATCGTAGGTGAAGCCGAACCGGTAGAAGGCCACATCCTCGCTGTGCTCGACCTCGTAGATCTCGGGCCGCAGCGGGCGTCCGTCCGGTCCCAAGGACCGGCTGTAGGCCTCGAAATCGCCAAGCAAGTTGCTGTAGCCCGTGGCGAGGACCTGCCAGGGCACAAAGGACCGCCATCCACACTCTGGATTCCAAAAGCTGCGCGGGCGTACTCCCAATAGCCGTTCATAAGTCTCATTCGAAAATCGAATGCTCCACACACCGTCTTCTTGTGGGAAGTTGGGCAGCATTGGGTGCGCATAAGGCGACCCCATGAACTCACACTGCCCCGAGGCAATGGCAGCCTTCAGTTTCTCCAGTACATCCGGCGCGAACTCCGCTATCTGGTCGAGGGTATAGCCCGAGGCCTCAAACACGAACTTCGTGTCAGGGAACTGCTCGCGCATGGTGTCCAGAATCAGCTCGTAGCTAGAACGTATGACGAACTCGTACCGCTCCGGCACTAGGTACGCGTAGTTGAGATTCGCGTGGAAAATAGCAACGTACTTCATATCCTTGTGCTCCCGGTGTCTATAGTCTAACGCGTCCCCGGTCTGTAACCGCCCCTAAGGCCCCAGCGGTCCTTCCCGCGAGGCGAAGTCCCTCACGCGGTGGAAAGTGAGGTAGTTGGCGTCGTGGAAGTTATGCGCGCCGTTGAAGGCCGTTCGCGAAGCCGCTAGAATGTCTGGCCCGTCAAATAGCCAATCAACGTACTGGAAGCCCGTATACCTAACCGCCGTATCGCGGTCGTCGCGGAGAAGGTCCCGCACAGGCGTCCAGTGCTCCAGGTCGGCGGACTTTACCAGCGTCAGAACGCTTCGCATGCCTGCAGCGTCGGGCTTTGTTACCCGATTCACAAGCGACCAGTAGAGACCTGTTTCCGGGTGCCGCAGAATCGTGAACTTCGTCATACCACCTGGAAAGTCGATCGCATGATCAAAGGACAAGCAGCGCCCATCGCTGGCGATCTCAAGCGCCACGGCTTTGCCGAAATGCGGATAAACGTGCCAGCGCAGGATATTGAGTAGCCGGCCATCCAGCGCAACCACGGCGTTGCCCTCTAGGTATCCCTGCTGGTCGTCGGGCAGACTCCAGCCCTGGGGAAGCCACGCTGGGTCGTAGGGTAGCGGTGCGCTGACGGTCCAGTTCGCCGGATCCATGAGGTCGGCATCAGCTATCGCTGACACAACGACGGCCTGGAAGCCCCGCGGCCAGCCACCCGTCTGCAGCTCCACGCAGCTCCACAGGCGCCCGCGGTACTCGATCACCGGCACCGGCGCCTTGTGGTACCGCCCGCGGGCTACCACGATCGGCTCGGTCCACGTGACGCCCCCGTCAGGTGAGTGCCTGAGCAGCAGGTCTGCATACTCACGCCGACAGGCCAACAGATACAAACCGCCACGGTGCGTGAAGAGCTTGCCCCAGAACCCGGGGCTCACGTCGGCTGTGTGATACCAAGTCTCGCCTTGGTCGTCTGATCGGAACACGCGCGTCAGGTCCTGCCGCCCGCCGCCAAAGATGTCGTGGGAGGCAACCAAGGAGCCGTTGCTCAGCTTGGCGATAGACGGACTGCCGATGTACTGACCCGATATCGCGTAGGCCGGGTCGTCCTTGTGCAGGTAGTCGATGACTACGCCGGGCACCCAGCCAGGGGTGAAGAGGCGTTCAGTGCTCAGGCCGAAGCGCCTGCCGGTGCTCGCCTGCACTGCCTCCACCCGAAGCTCGTAGTCGGCATGGTTGAGCAGGCCACTAATGGTGGCGGTAGTCTCCCGTCCGGCCACAGTGTGCGTCTCCGCTTTATCCCCTTCGGCGCCGCGAAGCTTAACCGAGACCTGATAGCGAAGGTCCTCGGCGGGCACTTCGGGCGCTGGCCTTATCCAATCAACCGTCACGCATTCGTGGCCCGGCACAACGCGCGTGATCGTCAGTGTCGGCTTCTCCAGCGCGGCGATCTGATACTTCTCGCGCAGGTAGGCCTCAACTGCGCTGCGCTGCTCATCACCCAGCGCCACGTTGTAGATGAGCAGTTCGGCCAGGTCTCCGCTCAGCTCACCCTGAGTCCCGCCCGGTAGGTTCCGCTTGCCCAGGCATATCGGATCTTCATTCGGCTCTTGGGGCGGCACGTCCTCCAGCTCGTCCACCACCTCCCCATCGGCTATCACGATGAGCTTGCGCCTGTCGGCGTCGAAGACACTGACCTGCAAGTTGGGCCGATTGGGCAGGAAGAAGGAGCCGCCCAGGTACTGCCCGCCCACGCCAAGCCCGCCTCTTGGGGTCAGAAACCAGGCGTCTGCCTCCAGCCCTCCAGAACGGTCTTTCTTCTGCGCGATGCGGAAGCCGGTCGCATAGCGGAACACGCAAAATACGGTGAACCCACGCGTGGCGTTGAGGTCAGGGTGATGAGGTACCAGGAGGTAGTTGCCCATGCCATCGAAACGCACAGCCGCGCGGCCGTTGATGCTGTTGGCGATCCAGTGGGGGCCGGTCGCAACTGTACCCTGGGCATGATTGCCGCGCCCGGACTGGTCTTCCCAGCGCACAACGCGATCTCCTTCGAGCACTACACCTACGTCCGCCCTCAGCCAGAGGATGAGGCCAGCCATGGGCAGCGAGCCAGACTGGCCGCCTGGGTCAGCCGTAACTAGAGCTGCGGCTACCACTGCAGATCCTGCAGGCCAAAACATGACGAAAGCCTCCAAAGACCCAGGGCAGCGCACGCACCGCCCCACTGAACTCTCGCGACATTACCACCCCAACACCGAGAGCAACGCCACCGAGATTACTAGGTGGCCAGCGGCGTGTGGGTGTACGGGTTCGGGACAGAACTCCTCCGACGCCCGGTAGCGAAGCTGCTCCTTGAATATGTCGTGGGTCTTCACGTGGGCGCAGTTGAATTCGGCGGCAAGCTTGCCCACGACTGCAAGGTAGTCAGGCAGAGCCGCTAGTACACGCGAACGATGCGAGCCCGACTCTACATCTCTGCTGATATAGAAGGGATCCAACAGGACGACCCGGGCGTCGCGGTGTAGCGTCATCTGCAGGATCTCACGGTACAGGCGCTCGTATTTGTCTGGCGGGACGGCGGTCGCCGCATCGCCAAAGCATCGGTGCAGGTCATTTATGCCTATGAGTATCGTCACCCAGTCGGGCGAGTAAAAGAGCACATCGTCGTGCCAGCGGTTGCGTAGATCCTCTACGGTGTTGCCACCAATGCCCGCGTTGTGGTACGTGATGGCACGCTCCGGGTAGCGCGCTGTGATGAGGTCGATGACCTGCTTGGCGTAGCCGGCACCATAGGGCGCGGCCTGGGCACGTCGGCCACAGTCGGTGATGCTATCTCCAGCGAACACAACTGTTTGTCCGTCTTGGACAAGGAAGCCATCCATCTGCGTCACTCCTAGGTTCTGCGTTATTAGAGAAGCAGCGCCAAGTGCAGCGGCCCCAGGGTCAGTACCCCGAGGGCCGAGATGTTCGCAAGACGGCTCCTTCGACAGGCAGCTCAGGCCGCGTCAGACTGTCGGCACAAACGAATAATCTCACTCTTCCACCGGTGGGTACCGCCGCTCCAGGTCTGCCACTGCCGGCCGGGTCGCGGCCCAATCGCCCGTCTCCCCCGGAACCACCTTGACCACCATAGTGTAGTCCAACTCATCTTCCGCGGCGAGAGCAGCGCCGCTGTTATGCTGCACGTAAAGTTTGTGATAGCGCTCGTGGTCCCATATGAAGGTCTTTGCTGTCGGGCTCACCACCGGCCGTGGCATGTAGCACAGAAGGCTCAGATTTGTGCCAGGCAGATGTTCCGCAGCCCAGCGCACCACCTTGTCTATTTGGTGCCCGCCGTCACTCCTGAAACCGCCCTGCAGTATCTCGCCTTCGAGAGACTGGGCAATCCACGTGTCAGCCTCCTTGGGCCAGCAGTGCATAAACAGGTACATCCTCTTTAGCTCGTGGGGCTCCGTCGCCCGAAGCCGAGCGTGCTCGACGATTTCGTCGTCGGTCACGGTGATCGTGTGGATCGCGGCGAATTTGTGGATAGTACTGGTCTTCACGAGCTCAATGATGTGCCCCTCGACCACATCCCCAATCTGTACTGGGCGTTCCTGCCCATCTACTCGCAACTGCAAGGCGTGGACGATCTCGCGTCCCCCCTCGGTGTGCCCCGTGCCGATCCAGTTGCCGCCCGCCGGCACCACGACTGTACCGTAAAAGCCCGTGGGGCCACCCACGAGCTGCCCGCGAAAGTGAATCTCTTGCAGAGTCCACGCTGCAGACGCAGAGAAAAGGACCTGGTAGTTAGTCGTTTTGGCGGTGAGAAATCCCGTCTCAGGCACCCCCTCGCCATAGAGGCACTGAGACGTCCCCTGATCGCCCTGTGCAGGCGCGGAGAGCAACAGACTCAGCAGCACAAGATGCATCACGGGGCCTCCTTCGTCTATCGTTCCAGCAGCGGTACAGCGACTCGTGCCACCACAACCCTGTGGTCGACGGTTCGCACAGCTTATGGCTACGGCCCCGATGCCCCTGCTTCGGGCCGCGCTTGCCCCGCCGCAGGCTGTCGCGATTGGGCTTTGAGCTCTTCGAGGGGGGAAGGGAGAAGTTCGTGTAGTCTTTGGGTGGCCCGATGAGGCTCTCAATCTGCGCCTCCAACTCGGCAACATGGTCCTCAAGCTGCTCGATCCGCGTCTGCTGAAGCTCAAGCATCTCCTGCTGGCGCAGGATGATCTCGGCCAGTTCGTACTTCGACAGCTGCTCAAGCCGTTCGCGTGTCATGGAGGCGACCCC
>JAKORR010000932.1 GCA_029777735.1 Armatimonadota bacterium
CCCAGAGATCCTTGCCCTGGGGCATGCGCTCCCGACCTACCGTGACTACAGTAGGTGTGCCATGTCCGGGAATGAAGACACCGCTCAAGTCAGCAATGAAGTGCAGATCCTTGGCGGGCAGCACGTTCTCGACCAGTACCTTGCCGAAGGTGGCACGGGCGAAGGCGTTGCTGTTGATCAGCCCCACCCAACCGCCATGACGCACCAGGCGGAAGAAGCGCTCGGTGAAGGGGGCGCCCAACTGGTACTTGCCGCTAGCCGCCTTGTAGCCATCGAAGCCGACGAGGAGCTGAGCCCCCGCCTCGTTACGGCCGGTGCGGTAGAATTCCCGTTTGCGCCGGTCATCACACAACACGTAAGGCGGGTTGCCCACGCACACGTCGTGCTTCCGGTAGAAGATGTGCCGAGCGCCGGTGCGCTGCCGCACGTCTCCCAGCAGCTCATCCTGCGCCTGAATGGTGACTTCGGCGTCGGGCTGCTCCAGGGAGGTCTGGATCGCCACCCCATACTCATGAGGAATGAGGCTATCACAGCAGGCGACGTTGAGGCGCACATTGCTCAGCGCGCGCAGCGGGTTCTTTCCCCGGGCCAGGCGACGCAGCTCCGGCGTGCCGACGTAGTCCAGGCCTGCCAGCAGTAGCCGGAAGCGGGTCAGCTCGCAGGAAAGCTCTACGATATCTGCCCCGAAGAGCTGGTCCTTGACGATCTTCCGGAAGACCTCCAGCTTGCTGAGCGACTGGAAGCGCGGGTCGGCCTCGTAGCGGCTGGCGAAGTGCCAGAACGCGTCGAGCAGGAAGTGCCCGCTGCCGCAAGTCGGATCGATCAGCGTCACCTCACTGAAGTCCTTCTCCTCGAAGCACTTCAGCAGCGTGTGCTCCAGGATGAACTGGCTGATGAACTCCGGCGTCTGGCACAGGGCGTAACGCTTGACCGTCTCCTCATCCAGGCTCTCATAGATGTCGCCGATGACGCGCGTGTCAAAGCCGCCGTTCGTCTCTACGCTGAAGTCGTAGCGCGGCCGGTTGGTGTCCGGATTCACCCGTCGCCACTCGTCCAGGAACGCCTGGCAGGCCTCGTTGCCGGGGAGCGTGAGATCGCACGCCTGGTCCTGGAAGAGATCCGGGAGGAGGTGCGTCCCCTCGCGGAGGGCGAACTCCAGGTACTCGCGTGCCCCCAGGTGAGGGCAGATCGCGTAGAAGTGCGGCTCCATGTCCTTGCTGGCCACCCGACGCTTCTCCAGGAGGCCGCGATCTTCCAGCACGCGCAGGAAGAAGACCTTCAAGGTGAAGCTGACGGCGTTGCGGCGAGCCAGCCGGGGGAGGTAG
>JAKORR010000933.1 GCA_029777735.1 Armatimonadota bacterium
TCGACGAACCCTCGATGGGCCTCGCCCCGCTGCTGGTCGAGGAAGTCTTCAACGTGGTCAAGGCCCTCAAGGCCCAGGGCATGTCGATCATCCTCGCCGAGCAGAACGCCTTCTCGGCCCTGGCCATCGCCGACCGCGGCTACGTGCTGGAAACCGGCAGCGTCACCCTCACCGGCACCGGGCGGGAGCTGAGTGAGGATGAGCAGGTGCGGGCGGCGTATCTGGGGATGTGATGCGGGGGGCGCTGGCTGGATCGATGGCCAAGGCCCACCAAGCGCCCGCCTCGCCTTGGGCAGCGGACGCCTATCCGGGAGCGAGGCGCTACGGTGATTGACCGATTTCCGGCGCCGGAGGTGGCTCGGTCGAAACCCGCTCAAGCTGCGTAAGAAGCTCCTGGCGCTCGAGACGGGCTGCCTCGGCGGCGGCAAGATTGCCTGTCTCGGCTTCCAGATCACTGAGCGCTTTGAGGCTGATGGAGAGATCGCGCAGAGTCTGAGGCGTATCGCCCAGGCTTACTCGCAGCTGCCTGCTCAGTTCCAGACTCTCGCGATAGGCCTCCATTGCGGCCGGGAAATTGCCCGCCTTGCGGTCCACAAGGCCGAGCCTATTTAAACTGACGGAGAGGTCACGCAAAGCCTGAGGAATGTCGCCGAGACTTGCCCGCAGTTGCCTCCTGATTTCCACACTCTCCCGATAGGCTGCCGTGGCGGCAGGGAGGTTGCCCACCTCCCCCTCGAAATCGCCGAGCGTGTCGAGGCTGATGGAGAGATACCGCAGCGCCTGGGGCAAATCACCCAGACTCGCTCGCAGTTGCCTGTTGAGTTTTAGACTCTGCCGATAGGCCGCTGCGGCGGAGGAGAGATTACCCGCATCGCGCTCCACATTACCGAGTTTGTTGAGGCTGACGGAGATATCGCGTAGCACCTGGGGCGTATCACCCAGACTCGCTCGTAATTGCCTGCTAAGTTCCAGACTCTCACGGCAGGCCGCCGTGGCTGACGGGAGGTGGCCCATCTCGCGCTCGACATCGCCGAGCCTGTCAAGACTGACGGAGAGATCATGCAGCGTCTGGGGGGTGTCGCCCAGGCTAGCCCGCAGTTGCCGACGAAGTTCCAGACTCTCCCGATAAGCCGCCGCGGCGGCCGGGAAATTACCCGCCTCGCGCTCGACATCGCCTAGCGTGTCGAGACTTATGGAGAGATCGCGCAGCGCCTGGGGGGTATCACCCAGGGTTGCCCGCAGTCGCCTTATTAGCTCCAGACTCTCACGGTAGGCCGCCATGGCGGCATGGAAACGGCCTGCCTCACGCTCCACATCGCCGAGCTTGTGGAGAGAGATGGAGAGATCGCGCAAGATCTGGGGCGTGTCGCCCAGGCGCTCCCGCAGTTGCCTGCTGAGTTCCAGGCTTTCGCGATAGGCCTCCGTCGCTACTGAAAGCTGACCCGCCTCGCGCTCAACATCGCCGAGCTTTTGAAGACTGATTGAGAGATCGCGCAAAACCTGGGGTGTGTCACCCTGCCTCATCCGCTGTCGCCTGTCGAGTTCCAGACATTCACGGTAAGCCGTGGTCGCAGCCATGAGATTGCCCGCATCGAGTTCGACATCGCCGAGTCTTTCAAGGCTGACGGAAAGATCACGCAGTGACTGGGGCGTGTCGCCCTCCCTCGCGTGCAGCACCCGGAAACGATCGACAACTTCCCTCGCCGTCTCCAGTGCGGTCAGCAGAGAACCATCCTTATGAAAACTCTCCGCCTTCTGTGAGATCTCCACCGCGCCCTCACGAAAACCCTCCACATCGATTGCCTCGGCCGGCACGTAAATCCGATCATCGTGGGGCAGCACCGCCACAAACTGCCTGATGCTCCACAGATCAGGTGCCCAGGTTACAACAGCCGGGGCGATGGCCTCCGGCAGTTGCAGGAAGAGTGGCCGGGGGCAGTCCTTCTCGAGGGCGCTGCGACTGCGGTTGAGGGCGGCCAGGGTCTGCTGGCGGGCCGCCTCCCAGGCTGGTTCGCCAGGCCCGGTGGTCAGATCGATCCACAGGGGCGCACGCCAGTCGTGAAAGCGGCGGTCCTCCCCCTCGGGGAAAGCCGCCTTGAGCACCACCTCCACCGCAGCCTCGGCGGCCTCGGGCCGTACCCGCTGCAACAGGTGGCTGCGCAGGCGGGTGGCATCCTCGATACGCTGCTGAAGGCGTCGGGACACCCGATGATCGTCGCCGAAAACGAGGTAGAAGCCGAAACCCTGGTTCCAGTCCAGTAGCAGCTTGATCTCGCTCCAGATGCTCTCGAAA
>JAKORR010000934.1 GCA_029777735.1 Armatimonadota bacterium
GGTGAGGCAATGAACCAGACCCGTTTCGGCCGACAGATGACTGAACGGGGATTCATGAAGCGGCGTAACAGCACCACAGGGCGGTATGAGTACCTGGGCGTGGGCCTGCGAAGCCCGGTACAAGGGTAGTCCTGAACGGTTTCTGAACGGACGAATGGTCTGAACCACTTTTGCGCATAAACAGCTTGTATCTGTATCTCGCGAGACAATACGGGAAATCGGTTCAGACCATTCAGAACCCTTCAGGGAGTGGCGGCGCCGGAGGCAGGACTGGGCGAAACGCCTGTTTGGCGCCTCTCCCGAGCCTGCACCGGACAACAAGGGAGTACAGGCAGGTGCCTGTACGGCCCAGGAGATCGGCAGGCCTCGGGACTTTGGAGAAGTGATCCGTAAGGCCCTGCGGCGTTAGCGTGCTGGGCTGTAACGAACAGGATAGGAGTCTACCGTGACTGAGATAGATAGATTGAACGAGGGCCTGGAGGAGGCCCGCGCGAAGTTAGCTGCGGTGCAGGCTGAGAGGCGAAGGGCACTAGAGAAGCTGGTAGAAGCTGGAGAGTCTGATCGTCCGGGCATCCGGAGCCGGTTGCAGGACCTGACCGTCCAGATAGAGCTCTACGAGGCTGAGGTCTCGGAGTGGGAGCGGCGACATACCCTGGCCTACCTAGATTCGCTGTGTAAGGAAGTGGCGAAAGCGGAGGCCGAGTACGATGAGGCGAGAGCTGCTTGCCGGAAAGGCCGGGAGCAGATGGCGGAGGTAGTGCACGACCTACTAGGTTGGTGGAACAAGCGCAGGGGAATGGACCTGTCCTACGTGACTCTGGGCAAACTGGAAGCGAGGCGAGGCCAGATCCGGGCGGAGACCGTGGAAGCGCACCATGCGGAGCAGAAGGCCTACGCAAAGCTGGTGGCGGCACGGGCACGGTTGCAGAAGGCGGAGGACGACCTGCTGGATCGGGTGGCCTAGAGTGCTTCCTGGCGGCCTTAGTTGAACGCCATGGAGGTTGAACGCGGACAGGCCAATGGTAGAGCGGGATGTGTTACATAGCCTGCTGAC
>JAKORR010000935.1 GCA_029777735.1 Armatimonadota bacterium
GAGAACCTTGTCTGGTAGTGTGAGTGGCGACCCATGTCTCAGATCAACGCAGCTCTGACGAAATTGCTTGAGAAGCACCGCATCGTCTTCTGGTATGACGCCAAGGAGGAGCTGCGCTCCGAATTCGAGGCGGTGGAGATGGCAGGGGTGGAGAAGATCGTGCTGGGCAACAACCAGTTCGGGGTGAAGCACCGCATCCTGCGCCAGCAGCCGGAGCAGAAGTTCCTGCTCTACCACCCGGGTCCGCCGCCGGCGGACATCGACAACTGGCTGCTGGATGTGGAGCTGGCGTACGGCGTGTTCCGGGCCGACCAGACCTCGCTGTGGCTGAGTGAGCTAGGGCTGGGGCCGGAGTTTGCCGAGGCGCTGCAGCCGCACACGGGTTTCCTGCAGGCCGCCAAGCGGCGCGAGGCGCTCAAGGTGCTGCTCAAGCCGGACGACACGCCCCGCCGCGTGCGGACGAAGATGCTGGCGGTGTGCACCGGGGCCGAGCCGCGGCTGGATGACATCCTGGAGGCCCTGTTGGGCGACCTGGCGGCGGACAAGGACGAGAAGATCAGGCTGGTGCAGCGAAGCGGCCTGGATGGATTTCTGTGGGAGCAGTTGGAGCGAGCCTTTGGCTACAGGTCGAACACGCCCGGCATCCGTGACTTCGCCATCGAGCTGTTCAAGTCCTGCTATGCCATGATGTTGGGCGAGAAGGCGAAGCTGGGGAGCGACGCCCTGGTGTTCCTCAAGCGGTGGAAGGACAGCGTCCGCCACCACGAGGCGTTTGAGACTCTTTCCGGCCAGTGTGGCGATGTGTTGGGCATCGAGCAGGACCTGGCGCAGCGGGACTACCGGGACCTGTTGGTCCTGGACATCTTTGAGGCGGTGGACCGCAAGGTGCTGAGCGACCTGGTGCAGGTGGTCGCCAATCGCACGCTGGGGGCCTCAGACTGCGAGCAGGCCGTTCGCCAGCGACGGTCGAGTCCCTGGTTTGAGCGGTACCGGCATGTCTACGAAGCCATCGGGCACGCCGCCTCCTTCTTCCAGGCGCTTGCCACCACAGACCTGACGGTGGTCTCCTTCGACGACGGCATCCGCCAGTATGCGCGCTCGTGGTATTGCCTCGACCAGACCTACCGCCAGTTTGTCACCCATGCCCGGCTGTCTCGCCAACCCACCCTGCTGGCTGTCCTGGCCGAGCAGGTGGAGAACTTCTACACCAACAACTTCTTGCTCAAGCTCAACGACCGTTGGCAGGCGCTGGTGGATGCGCGCCAACAGTGGGAGAGTTCCGCCGTGCTGCGGCAGGATGCCTTCTTCGAGCAGGTTGTGGACAGGAGGTACCTGCGGGAGGGGGTGAAGGTGTTCGTCGTCATCTCTGACGCCCTGCGCTACGAGGTGGGCGAGGAGCTGTTGCGGCTGATCCGGCA
>JAKORR010000936.1 GCA_029777735.1 Armatimonadota bacterium
CGTCCTGGCGATCCGCCAGGACGGCAACCGCGTGGTATGGCGCTGGGACTACAAACTGGAAGACGTTCCGTGGGTTGTGGAGAACGAGGCCGCCCGCCAGTTTGCTCACGAGCAGCTAGGTGATGGCGCGGTTGTGACCCGCATGTGCGAGGACCTACCTGAAGCCGATGGTGAGCTGTTGCGCGCCGTGCTTGTGGGAGAGCCTTCGGCGGTGGGCCGCGATATGGCCGCGGCCCTGGGACTACCTCCTGAGGTAGGAGATAGTCTCGACGGACTGCTGGAAGCGCGCCTTATTCCAGGTGCCGTGGTGTTCGAACCGAAGTCGTTTAGCGAGCGGATTCAGACCACGGTGGCTTACGAAGTGGCTGGCCGTGGGCGTGCGAAGCCGAGTTTCTGGAAGATTTACCGCAAGCTCTACCTGGAGCACCCGCACATGATGGAGGCGGTGGCTTCGCTACAGGCCGGGCTAGGAATCATCGTGCTTGCAACGGGTGCTAGGAAGTGGAATAGCCCTTCCGGCAAGATTCTTGCGGTGATTGGTGGAGCGCTCGCGGTCAACTCTGGCACACGAATTATCGCCACGCAGTGGGTCCAGGCGGCTCTCGAATACGAGGGGCTCGCTCCACGGCTTCATTCTGCTGCGAGCGCCGGAAGTGCTGCGACCGCACCTACTGCCGATACTGCCCCGAGCGTTGGGTCTCCCGAGTAAGAACCTGAGGGCTTGGTCGTCCGTCCTTTCCAGCTGTTTATGCAGCGTGTGACTGGATAGACGTTCGTGTCTCAATCCTTCTCGGGCGGGGCTGTATAACGGCCATGCTTGCGCTGTTGAGTTTTCCGACCAGCGAGTCTCATGCTGGCGTTATAGCAGGTCAGAACCTGTTTTTTCGCCTTTCTGGGGAGGTGAAGGTGGCCTAGGGCATCGTGTTCGTGGGTGGTGACGCCGTCGTCGTTGATGGAGATTACTTTCATCATGTGAGATCACACTGTCCAAAAGGCTCTTCGTCATACATGTGTAAC
>JAKORR010000937.1 GCA_029777735.1 Armatimonadota bacterium
CGACGGGCGAGCAGACTCCGGTGACACCGTAATGGAGGCGACACGGGGACGGCCATTGTGCCGTCCCTACGTACTTATAATGGAGGGATACCATGGCTAACAAACAGCGTGGTTACGTTCCTATCGAGATCGGCGGCGAGACATATCAGCTTCGGTACGACTTCAACGCGTTGGCGCAACTGGACCAGCGGCTCGGTCAGAGCTTCTTCAAGGTGTTAGGCGAGGGAAACATTGGTTTCCACGTCATCCGGGAGGCCTTGGTTTCGGGCCTGGCTAATCCCGCCAACGGCCGTGGGGAGGAGACTCGGGCGCTGCAGCACCTGGAGGTCGCCAAGGTCGACTACTACATCGACAAGATTTTCGAGGGCCTGGAGGCGGCGGGGCTTATCAAGCCCAAGGACGCCGAGGGCGACGACACCGGTGGCGAGAGTGACGAGGGGGAAGCGTAGAGCCCCCGGAGGGGCAGAGCCTGCCCTATGATGAGTACCAGCGGCTGTGCTGGGAACATGACATCCCACTGGACGTCTTTTGGAGCATGACTTGGTGGGAATTCAAGCTGGCGCTGGAGGGCCGGCGCCGACGCTACGACCATATGATGGAAGCGTTGGCCTGGCATGCGGCCAACATTATCAACCACCGGACACCAGCCTTTGGTGAGGATGTGCGGAAGCGGAAGATGCTGACACCGCATGACCTGCTAGGCCGTGAGCGTCCCCGGTCGATGGAGGCCAGCGCCCGTATCTGGAGAGAGTTCATTAGGCCGTTCAGGGAGGCGAGGGGAGCATAATCCTCCCGCCTTTCCGCTGGGCAAAGGAGGTAGGCGCGCAAGGTGGCAACGATTGCCAATCTGCAAATTGATTTGAGCGCCAGAACCGCGCGCTTTAGCGAAGGGCTCCAGCGCGCCCAGCAGAAGGTCCAGCAGTTCAGCCAGCGCGTGCAGGTTGACCTCCAGCGTGTGACACAGGTTGGCCAGAGGGCGGCGCTGGTATTTTCCGGCATGACGGCAGCTCTCACCCTGGTCACCAAGCGGGCCGCCGATTACGCCAGCACCATGGACAAGGTGGCTTCGCAGACAGGCATCGCCGTCGAGCAGATTCAGGAACTCGCATTTGCCGCGAA
>JAKORR010000938.1 GCA_029777735.1 Armatimonadota bacterium
CACCCTCATCAACTATGCGCATGTAGCCCTGTCCCAGAGGATCTGGAAGGTGACTCCAGTTTGCATAGGCATCGACGTCCTCCGTGTCGAGGCGTCTCCAATCCGTCACGTCCACCGCCATCAAGACGCCAGACACATGCTGGGTCTCGGTGGCGGTCTCGCTCTCGCAGGCAAACCAAAGTGCCGTCATCGGGTCGGTAGTGAAGTCCAGCAGTCCCGTTTTCACCCCTTGGTGCTGAAGCATGGCAAGTAGACCCTGGGCCACAATTAGTCCCGCAAACTCCGGTGCTGGCCAGTCGCGCGCGGCCTTCACCAGGGCATTCTCGGCCGTTCGCACGGCCCTCTCATCGTGCGGCAGGCCCCTGTCTCTGAGAAAACGGACCAGAGACGGCTCCAAGGACCAGTTCATGTCCGCCTGCCCCCGCCACAGGTAGCGACGCCCGGAATGATGCGTGCCTAGCCTCGCTATCGCGGTCATCAGTTGCGACGTGCTTGTCGGTTTGAACGCCCAGCCCGATTTCTGCCATGGATTCGTCAAGGCCAACCCCCAAACGCTTCAACAACCAGAAATGAAGACGGCAACAGGCTATGAGAGACAACTTCCTACACGCCCCTTGAGTGACGGCGTACCCCCTCATGTTCCGTAGCGAGGCCGGTGACAGGCACAGTCAAGAGGATCGCGGATCTGATGTGCGATCCGACAGCAATCCCCAGAGCCTCGGTCATGACGACCCAATCTCACGCAGTCTCACTGACCGAACAGAGTCACTGGATGGGACTTGTCCTGTCACACGAGCACGTACAGGCGGCCGGCGCCCAGGCAGGCCCGCCCGCCGCCCCCGCGCCGACACTGAAGGCCGCGCCGGCGCCGCCGGCCCCGCCGCCGCAGGCCGGCGCTGGCACCTCCAGAGCGCATTCGCAGATCAACCGCAGCGCAGAAACGAATTCTTGCGAGGGCCCGGGACCGTCTGCCCTGGACCACTACAGGCGCTGAACCTATTACGCCCGGACGACCCAGTGACCGACCAGATCCCCCAGAATGAGTTAGGCAAGTCGCTATTGTCGCCAGAGAACCGGCGGGGCATTACGGGAGGAACGTTTCATGGCGCGCGCCGCTAAGCAGAAGGCCCAACCCAAATCGCTTGAGCAGCGCCTCTGGGAAGCC
>JAKORR010000939.1 GCA_029777735.1 Armatimonadota bacterium
GCAGGTAATCGTAGTATTCTTGTTGTGCTCGATAGCCGACGGCGTGCAGCGGGCGTGCGAGCGGATGAAACGGTTTTCGCCGCGCTGGACCACTTCGGTGTGGCCTGGGAGGTCCTTGAAGGCGGCGATTACATGAGCGTGCCGCCCGGTCACATCGCCCCGCGTGCTGCCTACCTCCTGGCGCACGACGGCGCGGGTGCCTGGCTCTCCCCCCCGGTCGCTAGCGAAATTGTCGAGGCTGTGAGGCAGGGCGCCGGGCTACTCTCGCTCGATCGCGAGGTTGAGGCTTGGCCTGAGCCCCTGAGGAGCCTTCTGCCGGCTGAACTCACCCGCACGCAGACCACGGTGCTTCGCTTTCCATCGGCGCCCGGCTTCATCACCTTCGGCCATCAGCAGGACAAAGAAGTTGAACTGCTTGGCGAACTCACTGTCACCTGCCTGCCGGCAGACGAAGCCTGGCTGCCTCTGGCCATCACAGGCACCGGCGAGGCTGCCATGGCTGCGCGATCCCTGGGAGAGGGGCGCGTCGTCTTTCTCGGCACCGGCGACCGCCTTTATTCGGAAGACGTTTACGGCCACGTGCGTGGGCTTGACGGGCTTCTGTGGCGCTCGATAGTCTGGGTCGCGGCCAAGCCTTTTCCAATGCGCTGTGTGCCGCCTTACGTGACGGCGCGGATGGACGACTGCAACGGCACTTATTGCGCCTTCGGCTATGTGGACGTGATGAACCGCTTCGGCATCAGGCCCAACCTCGGCCTGTTCATCGATGAGCTTGGTCCCACGGACTGGGCTGCCGCCAAGCGCCTCTTCGACCTCGGCGGAGCCGATTTCTCGATGCACGCCTTCCGCGACGACTTCTACAAGGCGCGCTCCAACTACAGACCTTACGCCGTATTGGCTGACAAGCCTGATCTGTCCAACGGTGGCAGAGACACACGGTTTGAGGGTCTCTCGTTGGATCACGTAACGGGCCGGGAGCTAGACGACCAAACCGTTGCGCGCAACTTCGCGCGCATGGACGAGGCCTTTGCTCGTGCCGGAATCAGGCACAGCCGGGTGCTTAACGCCCACTACGGCGAGATCGGCTGGCGCGCCGTGTCCGGCTTCCTGCAGCGCGGTGTGGATTTCCCCTGCAACAACTCTGTGATTGGGCAACTCTACGGCAACCAACCCGTCTGGCGGCCACGACCCTATGGCCTGCGCGGCGCGACGGGCAGGGCCGGTCTCGTTATCGACCGTGCCCCTGGCCACCCGGGACTCACTTTCATCGAGATGTCCGTGGCGCATGTGGGCTCGACGCACATGACAACGGATATTCTCAGTGGTCTGGTGCCCTTCCTGGGCGAGTCCGATTATCCGCGGGTGGGTGACGCTGCCGCGCGGGGCCTAGCCAACGTGACGCTCGGCCTAGACGCGCTGGCCTTTGGGGCGATCATGACCCACGAGGAGCGTATCGATGCCATCAGTCTGGAGGACTGGGAGACCATCATCACGTCGATCGTCCATGGACTCGAGGGTTGGGACGTTGAGTACGCAGGGCGGGAGTACGTCAGCGTTATATGCAAGCGCCTTTTCGACTCGCGCCTGGTCCACGCGGATTTCTCTGGCGGAACGCTGTGCTGTGGGCTTGGTGGGCGCACCGACGGTTCCTCGCCGCTCACTGTGTGGGAAAACGAGGGCGAGGACTGCGTACGACGAGTGGTCGACGTAGATGGCTTCGAGGGCTTTACTACGGTCAAGGCGTGAGGCAACCCGCCCCAACTGTCGCAAGAGCGGAAGTCAGTGGACACGAAGGGACAAATCACAGTCCCACGGCGGTTGTGGCACAGACCCTGCTAGGGGAGGAGAGCCGCCGTGCGGCAAGAACTTCCTTCTACGGAGCGTGTCCTCCGTTCTGAGCAGAGCTGACAAGGCCGTTCTGGGAGCTGGTACCATGCCTACATTCTTGAGCCTGTGCCTACTACTGATCTTCGTTCCCGCGCTGTGCCTGGGCTGGTACGGTCAGATCACGACAGTCGACGACCTCACCGTCACCATTGAGGAAGTGGCTGAGGTTACCCAGCGCGACCAGCCTGTCCCTGTCACCGTAACGCTCGATAATAAGGGTGCCGAGGCTCTGCAGGGCACGGCCGAGATCCGCGACTTGGTAGACGACACGCGCGTCGTGGGCGAGGCCAAGCAAACCTTTACTGTGCCCGCCGCAGGCAAGACGACGCTGGGCTTTCAAGTTGCCTTCGGCAAGGGTACCTACTCGGCGCTGTATCCGGTGCACGTATATATCGACGCAACCGGCGGCGGGCGAAAACTGGAAGCCCACGCAGTGCGCATTGTTTCCACAAAGTTCGAACCCGCCGACGAGCTTTCGCCAGAGCCCACGCCGATGGAGGTCAACTTCGTGCCCGAGCGGGGAGCCTTGATGCTGTGGACGCTTAGGACCCAGCGTGTGGCCTGGCAGTATTACGACGGGCCGATGCAGTACAAGCCCGCGGGGTGGCTGGGTACCGACCCGACCTCTAGCGCCCATGTCACCATAGGCTGGATGACCCGTGGCGATAACCGCGCCGTGATACAGATGCATCCGCCCTGGAAGCCCGGCGGCGGCACCGTTTTTTGCGACTACCTGCTCAAGCTGCCTGACACTAAGCCACTGAAGTTGACCTTCGCCAACGCCATCCGCGACAACACGGCGATGGAGCCGCCAAGCGACGGCGTTCTGTTCCGTGTCTGGGTCGCGCATGGCACCGGCGCACAGCAACCCGAGCTGCTGTACGAGAAATTCACCGACGCGAAGGTCTGGGTGCCGGGTGAGGTCGATCTGAGTAGGTATGCTGGGCAGACTATACTGCTGCGGCTGGAGAGCCACCCAGGTCCCAACAAGGACACGACCTGCGACTCGTGCTTCTGGGCCGAGCCGATGGTAGTGGCCGGCCAGCCGACTGATCCTGGCCGTGTTAGCCTGGCGGACGGCACTCGGGAGAATGTGGCCCTGGCGCGCCGCATCCTGTCGGGTCAGGCCAAGCCCGACGGTAGGCTCTCCTTCATCCTGGGCGAGGGTGAGGATCGAACAGTCGCCGTGTTCAAGCCTACCAGGCAAGGTCTTCTCGACGGTATTCTTTCACTGGTTGGTGCCAGATCTGCAGTCAGCTTCGAGGGCTTAGACGTGCAGATTCTGGGCAGGCCGGCGCTCCGCTGGCCTACCTCGGTAGTCCTCCGAGGCTACGAGGTGCGCCAGGAGCAAGGGCGCGCGGTCCATGTCCACAAGTTAGAACTTGATGGCAAGCTTCTGGAGCTTACGGCTACACTGTGGACCGAAGGAGCAGGTCTGCGCATCGCCCTCGCTTGCCCTGAGCGACTGACGGACTTCGCGCTTGGCGCAGCCGATCAGGAAGCCCCTGTGGTCTATTACGGCCACGGCTACCGCATCGTGAATCCGAAGGGCTTTCGGGCTGGCTTTGGCGGTCACAACCTGTCTACCAGCCACGTTGGGTGCGACTTCGCTGGCGGTCTGTCCTTGCTTCAGGCCGTGGATGTACCGCCCGACTACTTCGAAGTCAGCCCGCAGTCGCGACGTTACGCTCTCCACAGCCACATGAACGGGACTCTCACCCTGGTGCCCAGTGAGAAGGGGGCCTTCGACTGTGCGATCAAGTACCGGCCACTGTACGACAAAAAGCCTGCCGGCGGAGTGCAGCGCCTGGCCGGACGGTTTTGTTTCGACATCTGGGGCGGCAAGTACCGCACCATCGCTGATCAAATGGCGGAGATGATTCGCTACGGTTTGACGGATTCGTTCCTGACTGTCCACGTCTGGCAACGCTGGGGGTACGACTACCGGCTGCCCGACATCTGGCCGCCCAATCCGGACCTGGGCACCATTGAGGACATGTGCAGGATCGGTCAAGTGTGCGATCCTCCCGACATCCCCTGGGGCCTACACGACAACTATATCGACTTCTACCCGGACGCCACGGGCTACACTTACAACCACATCTGCTTCACGGCGGATGGCCAGCCTATCAAGGCCTGGTTCAACGAGGGTCGAGACGCGCAGTCCTACCGCTGGCGGCCGGACGCCTTTATGCTCTTCCTCCAGCGCAACCTGAAGCTGATCAAGGAGGGTGTAAAACCGAGCCATTACTTCATCGACGTGTTCACTTCAGCCGGGTGCTTTGATTTCTATGACCGCGAGGGCAAGTTCCACCCGAGTACAGAGACGCGCCAGAAGTGGGGCGAGGCCTTCGCCTGGATCCGCGACTACCTGGGTAATAACGCGCCCACGACGTCCGAAGCTGGCCACGATCAGCTCACGGGCTGGCTGGACGGTGCCGACTGCCAGCACCTATCGCTGTCGTCCACGCCCGAACAGTTCACAATCTACGTGCCCTGTGAGGCCTGGGAGCGCGTGCCCTGGTACGACGCGGTGAACCACAGCCGCTTCATCCTGCATGGTGTTGGCTACTCGGGCCGCTACGAGGGCGGCCAGGGGCGCCTGGAGCACGGTATCAACTCCGACGACTACATCTCGGCCGAGATCCTGACCGGCCACGCTCTGATGACGGACGCGGGATCCTGGGGGAGGCCGGCCGTGCGCAAGTACTGGCTGGCACAAGACGTGGCCCGCAACCTGGCGCTTAAGGAGATGACCGGCTGGGAGATGGTCGGCGGCGACATGGGGCGCCAGATCGTCACTTGGAGCAACGGCACTAAAGTTTATGTCAACCGCGGCAAGACGGACTGGGAAGTTGAGGGCCACGTGCTGCCTCAGTACGGCTATCTAGTCCTCGGCGAGGGTTTCTTCTCGGCAATCGAAAAGCGTGACGGCGTGTTTTGCGAAAGTTCGATTGGACCCAGCGGGTGGTACTGCGACGCACGCACCTACGAGCCTGACGCTCCCGCCCGCATCTCGGTGCGGGTTGAAGGCTTCAGGTACTTGGGGGACGGCAAGTTCAGTTGGGACGTGGTGTGGAAGGCCGACCAGCCTGCCCCGCGTGACCTGACCGTCTTCACACACTTCTACTCGCCAACGGCTCAACGGCGCGACAAGATTGCCTTCCAGGATGATCACAAGCCGTCGCCCGCTCCCACCCAGTGGGCAGGGACGGTGCGCTACACGCGCACGGTGACCGTGCCCGAGGATGCCGAGGGCGAATACCAGGTTGGCATTGGTCTCTACGACGACGCTGGCCGGCTGCGGATGTCAGGCCTGGAGGTCCCCCAGGTGGGAGGCAACGCCCTGTGGCTGGGCACACTCACCGTGCGGCGCGAGGGCGTCAAGATCGCGGATATCAGTTTCAAGGCTGCGCCCGAGGAGAAACCAAAGGTCGAGCGTGCGAATCCAGAGGGCAAGTCTTTGGACTTTGGTTTCACTGTCACCAACGGGGCCTTTCGTGTGCAGAAAGCAGCCGGCGGCCTGCGCCTGGTGCCCCTGCCTGGCAGTCCCGCCTTCGCAGTGAGTCTGCGGTTGGCGGAGTTTGGGCTGAAGACTGCCAAGGTCGCGACAGTGACCGCGCTCGATGCCGACGGGAGGCCCACGGGTACAGTCGCCTTTCAGCAGGAGGGGGAAATCGTCAGCTTCCGCCACGACGCCAAGAGCTTCTGTTACGAGGTGTCCCTGCGCTAGTTGCCTATTGCGGGCACGGTGAGGAGCTCTGGCAGGCGGCGTAAGATCTGAGCTTGGAGACGAGGACAAGGCCGGAGATTTTCAGTGCCAAACGGACGGCAGTGTTGCCCCTCTAAGAGGCCGTCGTGGCCGGAGGAGGCGCGGGACAAGAGCACCTGACCAAGGTCAACTCTGCTATGATTTAGGGTGACAGTCCATGACCTTGCTGTTTCTTCCCATGGCGCTGGCTGCAGTCTTCGGCCAGGCGTTGCCTGTGTTGCCCCTAACCGAGGGCTTCGAGGTTGATGCAGACACTCTTCGGGCTGCAGGATGGCGCCTTCCGGCGACCTGCTCCCTGGTCTCAGAGCAACCCCGGAGCGGACGCTCCTGCCTCAGGGTCGACGTTCCTCAGGGTGTGGACCGTTACGCCGAGCTGTTCGTGCCTGTGCAGCCGGGCAGGTTCTACCGCGCCGAAGCTTGGGTGCGATGCCGGGACGTCAGAAGCCATCCGGCCGCTGGGCAAAACCGCGGCGCCGTGATCTTCCTAGAATGGGCTGACCACGACCGCCAGTGGGTTGGTGGCGGCAGTTTTCCGCCAGGTCTGCAGGGCACCCATGACTGGACCTGGCGCGAGGTGCCCTTCACGCGTGAGATACCGCCCCAGGTCGGCTATCTGCGCGTGTTGCTGGGCGTCGAGGGCACCGGTACGGCCTGGTTCGACGACCTGCGAGTGGAGGAGGTGACCGAGTGGGACGGTCCGCAAGTGCTTGAGCCGGCCGATGGTGCCCAAGTCGAAACGGCTCGCCCCACGCTGAGATGGGCCGTCGAGCAGGGCCGAGGCTATCAGGTCTCCCTCTCGCGCAAGTCCAACTTTCCTCCTGACGAGACCCTGACAGCAGACGCCGGGAGTGGCGTCTATTTGCCCCAAGATGCTCTGAGCCCTGGCCGGTGGTTCTGGCAGGTGCAGGAGACGCTGGCGGGCGGCAAACTGCCTCCGCCGCGGTCCCACAGCTTCATCGTGCCTCAGGGAGCGCCTATCTGGCCGCCGGACGTGGAGCCGCGCTGGGGCTGGAGCCAGGAGCCACGGCCTGTGCTGGAAGCCTATGTTGGCCCTGCCAGAGCCGTCCGCCGGGCCCAGGTGCAGATTGATGGCCGCCCCGCCAAGGTCTTGTCGCTTGAGGGCGCGACACTCCGCTTCCAGCCGTCGGCCCCGCTGCAGCCCGGCCTGCACGAGGTCAACATCCGGGTCTGGGGCGAAGGCGACCGCACCCTCGCCACCGACGCCCTTTTCTGCAACAAAGCCGCCGGCAGTCGCGTTACTATCAACGCTGCGAATCGACTTGTGGTTGACGGGAAGCCCTTTTTCCCGCTAGGGACCTACCGCGACCCCAGCGACACGCTCACGGACTTCTCGGGCCTGGAGGAAGCAGGCTTCAACCTAACCCACAGTTACTACTTCGAGGACCAGAAGACCGGCGATTCAGCACAGGCTCGCGAGTACCTGCAGGCCGCCGATCGCCACGGGCTGAAGGTCTTCCTGGGCCTGCGTCGGGATCGCATCAGGGAAGGAGACTGGGCCTGGTGCGAGAGATTCGCCGGAGAACTGATGGACGAACCCGCCCTGCTGACTTGGTATCTCATGGATGAGCCCGAAGTGAGGGGGGTGTCCGTGGCTCAGTTGGGGCGCCTGCGCGACGGCCTCCGGCGCGTTGATCCCTTCCATCCAGCGTCGGCTGTTTTCTGCACTCCTGGCGTCTTCAAGGCTTACGCCCCCGCCTGCGATGTGTTCTGGTGTGATCCCTATCCGGTGCCCGGCCAGCCCCTGACGATGGTGGAGAAATGGACGAAGGCAGCGCGCGAGGCCGCCGGCCCTGACAAGCCCGTATGGATTGTTCTGGGTGCCCACGACATGCCCTACTGGCGCGCCTCGCCCGATGAGCGGAAGCGCCTCGGTGAGAGCCGTCGCCCAACCTACGAAGAGACGCGTTGCATGGTCTTCCTGGCCCTGGCGGCCGGGGCGGACGGGCTTGTGTGGTACTGGGCGCCCAACAGCGCCTACCATATCCAGAAGGAGGCGCCTACCGTGTGGTCTGGCCTGGTCCGCACGGTCCACGAGCTGCGCTTGCTCATGCCCTTTCTGCTCTCAGCGGATGACCCTGAGCACCGGGCTCTGGCCGTGCCCGAGCCCTTCCGGGTTTGGTCGCGGGCTGCCGAGGGCAGACGCCTGCTGGCCGTGATCAACTCGGCCAACGAGCCTGCTGAACTGGATCTGGAACTGCACGCGCCCACAAGGGCTGTGGTCCTACACGGGTCGGGCGATGCAGTTCCGATGCCTGAAGGACGCCTGCGAGCTGGATTCGCGCCCCACGAGGTCCGTCTATACGAATGGCCCGAAGTCGCGCGCTGAGCGGCTCACGGCAGACCCGGGCGATCGGGCCCGGAGAGAGGTGAGGCCGGATGAACTTGCGCCTGTGCCGAGGCTGGGAGTGGTTGGCGAGCTTGGTGGCACTCCTTGTGATGGTCGGGGCCGCTTGCGCCCAGACTGTCGAGGTGCGTAACGCGGACTTCGAGCAGGCTGACGCCACCGGCACGGCGCCGGAAGGCTGGAGCTACATCGCGCCGCGCCAGGGCGAGGGCTTCCTGACCCTCGCCGAAGGGCGCCAGGGCGGCCATTCCGCACAGGTCACCTGCACGCGCCTGGACGAGCCCTGGGGACCGGGCTTCGGCCAAACCGGCGTGGTTTCCGTCAAGGGAGACCAGTGGTACGAGGTTCGCTTCTGGGCCAAAGGTAGGGGCTTGGTCAAGGGCGCCTTCGTGGCCCTGCGCGACACCAGCAACTGGGAGAACCGCCTGTGGAAACAGTTCTACGTCACACCCTTCTGGGAGGAGTACCGCCTGCGTTTCTTCTCGCGCAAGGAGCTGCCCGCGGCCCTCTCGCGGTTCCAGTTCAGCTTTGACAGCACCGGGGACCTGTGGGTGGACGACATCACTATCGTGGAGACTGAACCTGAAAAGCCCGTCAATCTCGACGTGGCCGGCCGCAAGAATCTCCTCCCCAACAGCAGCTTCGAGCTGGGCGCCTTTGGCTGGGCTACCTACGGCGCGGACGAACTGTTCGGCGAGGTTGATACTTCCACCGCGGCGGAGGGCGTCGGAAGCTTCCGCATCCTCCTTGAGCCCGGCAAGCTACCCGTCTACTACAACGACTTCACCTCCCGGCTTCGCTCTCGGGCGAGCCATGACACACTGCGGCAGTTGCCTATCTGCCCGATAGGCTACTGCCCCGTGCAGAGCGGGCGCCCGGTGACCTTCTCCTTCTCGGCCAAGGGATCGCGCGAGGGTTTGCCCATCGTAGCGCATCTTATCGAGGGCAGTGGCAAAACAACCTCTCGAACCTTCACGGTGGGCACTCAGTGGCAGCGGTTCTCCTTCGCCGCCACGCCGCAGGAAGGCATGGTCTTCCCTGTAGTCGGGATCAATGCGGAGCCTGACCTCGCACTCCCAGCTGGCCTCTGGCTCGACGCGCTGCAACTTGAAGTAGGGGAGACTGCCACGCCTTACGAGGCGACCTTCCCCGTCGAGGTGGTGCTTGACACGGGACGCGAAGGCAACGTCTATACGCTCGGCGAGAAGGTGACGCCCAGGCTGACGGCGCTGAACGCGTCGCCCGACGCGCAGTCGGCCGAGGTTGTCGTCGAGGTCGAAGACTTCTTCGGGCGACGGGCCGAGCGGGCGCGTCGGTCTCTGAGCCTGCAGGCGGGCGGCAACTGGAGTGGCGATCTCGACCTGGGGGTGACACAGCCCGGCTTCTACCGCCTGCACCTCACTGTCTCCGGCGAAGGCTGGAGCACGTCGCGCCCAATCCGGACGGCCGTCATATACCCCTTCGATCGCCAGTACCCCGGCGCCGATGGTTTCCTGGGCATCAACCACGCCTTCGTGTCGGACCTGTACATGCGCCGAGCCAAGGCGATGGGTCTGACGTGGGTGCGGAGTTGGTTCTGCAAGTGGCAGGACGTGGAGCCCCGGCAGGGGGCCTTCGACTTCGACGAGGCCGACCTGCAATTCGAGCGTCTGCGCCGAATGGGTCTGCATGTCCAGCTTTGCCTGTCGGATCCCTCGTCCGAGTGGGCGTCCACAGCGCCACCCACGGTTACAGGCCTGACCAACGAGTCCCAGTCGCGCCGTGTCTGGTGGCTGCCCCGAAGCTTCGACGACTATGAGACCTACGTGCGTGAGGTAGCCGGACATTTCGACGGCAGAGTCAGACACTACGAAGTCTTCAACGAGCCTGGCGACCGCAAAGGCGGCGACGAGGGCAATCTGGATATGGCCAGCAACTACACGACCTTCCTTACGCGGGCGCGGAAGGCCGTGCGATCAGTCTCTGCCGACAATCTGCTAATGGGCGCCGGGCTCCACTACCTCAAGGGTATCGAGGACCTGGGGCCTGTAGTGCGGAACATCGACATTCTCAGCGAGCATCGCTACCCAGGGCTGAGGACGACAGCCCTCATGATGCAGGACCTGGCCGAGACTCACGAGAGACTCAAGGCCGCCGGTGGCGATCGACCAATCTGGATAACCGAGTACGGCCTCTACGCGGACGACGATCCGGATCCGACGACCGCCGAATCGCGCTTTACCATCCACTGGGGCACGGACAGCGAGCGCCTTGCGGCCATCTACGCCGCCAAGCACCACATCGTTGCCCTCGCCGGCGGCGTCGAGAAGGTGTTCTATCACATCGGCAACTGGCTCTTCCAGGTGAACCGCGAGCACGGCTGCTGCTTCCACCCCTTCTTCGAGTGGGGCGGGGTGCCGCGCAAGACCTATGTGGCCCTTAACGCCCTGGCGTGGGTGCTGCCGCCCGGTACGCAGCCTGCAAGGAGTTACACGGGAGCGAACGACTTCTTCGCCTTTGAGTTCCGCCATGGTGACACGGTTATCGTGGCCCTCTGGTCGGAGGGCGGCTTGCGCTTGCATCCCCCGGCGGCGCTCTTGGCGGATCTAAACAGCAGTGGCGCGCAGTTCACAGACGTCTCCGGGGCGCGGCTGGCAGCCCTGCCTGAGGTAGTGACGGACGCACCAATATATGTCACAGCGACTAGCGCCGCACGGGCGGAAGCGGTGCGCCGCTTCCTGGAGGCCCTGACCGTGCAATAGCCTCCTGTTGTCGACGGGCCAAGTGAGGTGTCCTGATGGCCCTTGCGAAATGCTCTGAGTGTGGCGAGACAGTAAGCGATAAGGCCCTTCTGTGTCCTCACTGCGGGGCGCCGACAGGACGGGGCGGCCTGGTCGGCTACGTCTACGCGAGCGGATGCGAGTATCGTTCTCCTCAGACTGTCCTGGGCATGCCTCTGCTGCACATCGCCACGGGTATCGACCCTGAGACGGGCCTGAAGAGGGTCGCGCGCGGCTTTATCGCCATCGGGGACGTAGCCATCGGCGTCATAGCCCTTGGCGGCATGGCCTTCGGGGGGCTTGCCTTCGGTGGCCTGGCCCTGGGTTTGGTGGCGCTTGGCGGCGTGGCGCTCGGCGTGCTACTGGCCCTTGGCGGCGCGGCCCTTGGCTCCGTCGCCCTCGGCGGCGTGGCGCTCGGCTATTACGCCTTCGGCGGCCTTGCCCTCGGTCTCCGCGCCCTTGGGGGGGAATGTCCAGGACACTGAGCTGTTAGAGATCATCAAGCGCCTGGCGCCCTGGTTGTACGACTCCTTGTCCCAGGGATGAGAGCAATCGCCCTCACCAGCTGAGCCCGGAAGTTTTGTCGTGCAGCCCGGCAGCCTCGCGGTTCTTGGAGGTGTGATCCCAATGCCCGCGCGCTACCGCACGGGACGTTTCCCGCAGAAGATCGCACACAAGGCAGCACCCCTCGGTTCTCTACCTGCTGGCGACTTCCATGCTGTCGCCGTGGCTCCTGGCGACGCGGTGTGGGCGGTAGCGAGCGAGGGCCTGTTCTCGGGTGGCCTAAGCGGCTTCGAGCGCCAGGCCCTGCCCGACGGCTTCGACCCGATGCAGATCCGTTCCCTCTGCGTCATGCCCGCTGAGGAGCCGTCACTGGCCCTGTTCGCGGCCGACGGCACGTGCTGGCAGCGCGAGGGAGAGCGTGAGCCCTGGGTCCGCGTGGCCGTGTCCCGGGCGCCTGACATTGTGCTCGGCGAGACGAACTTGTCCGAGCTGGAGCGCCAGGGCCGTGCCAGGGTCCTCCTTAATCTACACGACAACGCTTGGCTTGCCGTGGTGGAAGGCAACGTAGTGGCTGTGGGCGCCGGCGGCTTCGTCGAGCCACTGCCCGGCGACCTGGTCCGGGCGCCGCGGGGTGACCTGACCAAGGCTGTCGAGGCGCCCGACGGTAGCTGGTGGTTCGCCAGCGGACGGGGTGTTTGCCAATTGCACGACGGCGAGTGGGAGTACTTTGCCGGCCAGCGTTGGCTCAATAGCGACAAGGTACGCGATTTGGCGGTGGACAGCTGTGGGCATGCCTGGGTCGCCACAGCCGAAGGCCTCTGCTGCCTCGAGTATCGCGACCTTAGCTTGGCCGAGAAGGCTACGTATCTGGAAAACGTGACGCGTCGCCGCCACATCCGCTCAGGTTTCGTTTGCGAGAATCGTCTGGCCGCGCCTGGCACCGTGGGGGATTACACGCACGAGGCGTCGGACAACGACGGCCTGTGGACAGCGCTATATCTCGCGGCCGAGAGCTTCCGCTACGCCGCCACTGGGGACGAAGAGGCACGTGCCTTCGCCAAGGAATCCGCGCTGGCCCTGTGTCGACTTGAGTCCGTCACGCCCGTGTCGGGCCTGATGGCCCGTGCGGTCGTGGCCAAGGGCGAGGACGTGCTCAAGTCCAGCGGCGAATGGCACAACTCGCCCGACGGGCAGTGGGAGTGGAAAGGCGACTGCTCCTCGGACGAACTTGACGGCGACTACTTCGCCCTTGCCGTTTATTGGGACCTCGCTGCGGACGACGAGGGCCGCCAGGCTGTTTACGGCACGATTGAGCGCCTTACCGACCACCTCCTCAACAACGGCTACTTCCTCGTCGACGTGGACGGTGAGCCGACAACGTGGGGTTTCTTCGCTCCCGAGTGGCTGAATGTTACCCGGGAGGACCAGCGCGGCCTGAACTCGCTCGAAATGCTGGCCTATCTTGCCGCCGCCCGACACATCTGCGGCCATCAACGATACGAGGAGCACTATTGGCGGCTTGTCGAACAACATCACTATGCCTTGAACATCATAAACCAGAAGATACTGTGGCCCAACGATGTGAACTTCTCGGACGACGAGCTGGCCTTCTGTGTCTACTACCCGTTGCTCACCTACGAGAAGCACCCTCGTCTGCGCCAGCTCTACCTACTAAGCTTCGAGCGCCAGTGGCAGGCCGTGCGCGCTGAGCGCTGCCCCCTGTGGAACTTCATGTATGGGGCGCTCACGGGCAAGCTATGCGACATCGAAGAGTCTGTCCGCACGCTCGCCGAGATGCCCCTGGATCTGGTCACCTGGCGTATGACAAACTCGGACCGCACGAACGTAGACTTCGACGACCGCTTTGGGCTCTTCGGCGGTGTACAATCGCAGCGCATCGTGCCTTACGATGAGCGCGGCGAGTTTCGCTGGAACCACAACCCCTTTCGCCTGGACAGTAGGGGCGACGGGCGTAATGAACACGAGGGCTCCCACTACCTGCTGCCCTACTGGCTCGGCCGCTATCATGGCCTCATCGAAGAGGTCCAGAGGTAGCAGAGCGGCTGTACGCCCCATTGTAACCCGCGACGCAAGGGAAGCCGCACCCGGTACACTGGAGGAGGCCAACCCTCAGAGAAACTACGTGGCTTCGGTGATTACCGCCTTCCTCAAGGTGGGTTTTGTCACAGGTTGAACCTGGCGCCGCTGCGCAGCTCGGGCCCAACGCTGCGGGGGTGATTATTGCTGTAGTCCCTGCTTGGCCTTGGAACGCAGATGTCCTCGCCTGCGGTAGGTGGCGTAGTGGTAGTTCCTCATTTCAGGTCTGGGCTTCCTCCCCCTTGCACGCTGCCATGTCTTTGCGCATTCCTGCTACCCTCACGTGGTGGGCTGGCCCTTGAACTGACTCATGTACAGGTTGTAGTAGAAGCCTCGCTGGGCCATGAGTTCTTCATGAGAGCCCCTCTCTACGATCCTGCCGTTGCGAATCACCAATATCGTATCTGCATCGCGGATGGTCCTGAGACGGTGAGCGATCACAAAGCAAGTCCTCTCCTCCATAAGTCGCAGGAGGGCTTGTTGAATGTTGCGCTCGGTCCGTGTGTCCACACTGCTTGTGGCTTCGTCGAGGATAAGGATGCTCGGGTCGGCGAGAATCGCACGAGCGATCGCCAGTAGCTGTCTTTGTCCCAGGCTCAGGTTGCTGCCGCGTTCGGCCAGTGGGGTGCGGTATCCCTGCGGCAGGTGTCGGATGAAGTCATCGGCGTTTGCCAACTTCGCGGCCGCAACGACCTCATCATCCGTCGCATCGAGGCGACCGTACCGGATGTTCTCCAGGACCGACTCGGAGAATAGGTAGGTATCCTGCAACACAATTCCGATTCGTCGCCTCAGGTCGTTCCTGCGCACCTGGCGAAGGTCGAGCCCATCCACGCGCAGGGTTCCTGCATCCACATCATAGAATCGCAGCAACAAGCTACTGAGGGTCGTCTTCCCGGCGCCGGTCGGGCCCACCAGGGCGATCGTTTCTCCCGCCTGCGCCTGCAGGCTAACGTCCTGGAGCACTGGCACGCCGGGGGTATAGGCGAAGGTGACGTGGTCGAAGACAACGTCACCGTGCACCTTCTCCAACGGTAGGGCATCCGGTGCATCGGCGGCCTCAGATGGCGCATCGAGGAGTTGGAAGACCCGCTCCGCTCCGGCCAAGGCTGCCTGGAAGGCGTTGATCAACGTTGCAATCTCGTTGAGCGGACGAGCGAATTGCTGGGCGTAGCTGATGAAGGCTGCTATCAGACCAACCGTCACCCAACCCTGCAGCGCCATCAGTCCGCCCGCTCCTGCCACAAGGGCCGTGCCAGTGTTGTTGACGAAGTTCATCAGCGGCGGCAGAGTCAGCGAGAAAGTCTGGGCCCTAACCGCTGCGTCCCGCAGCTTCTGGTTGACTACTTCAAATTCTCTCACCGCCACTGCCTCGCGGCAATAGGCTTTGATGACGCGTGCCCCTACAATGCTCTCCTCGATGATACCGTTAAGTTCCCCGAGAGCTGCCTGCTGTTCGCGATAGCCCTGGCGCGTACGCGTGGCAATCCATCTGGTGAGGCACATCATAATCGGCACGGTCAGCAGGGTGACCATCGCCAGGCGCCAACTCAGCACAAACATCGTCACTGTGACACCGGATACCATGAGCACCCCCGAGCCCAACCGCAGCACGCTCTCGCTCAGCGTTGTGCTGATGTTGTCCACGTCGTTCGTGAAGCGGCTCATGAGCTCGCCATGACTGTGCTGGTCTATGAACCGCAGCTCAAGTGTCTGGAACTTAGCGAACAGCGCGTCCCGTATATCGCGCACGGTGGTCTGGGCTACAGCCGCCATCACGTAAGCCTGCAGCCAGGTCGTCAGGGCCGCCGCAGTGGACACAGACAGCATGAACAAAACGACCCGCGTCAGACCCACCAGGTCTTTCTTCATGATGTAGGCATCGATCGTCAGACCTGTCAGGTATGGTACCAGCAAGTTGAACCCTGTAGTCAGCGCTATAAGCAGGCCGACCACGAACAGGTGTATCCACTGCCGCCGTAGGAAACTCCACAAGCGACGCAAGGTGCCTAAGGCGTCCTTGGGCCGCTCTGTGGAGACGGGCACCCTCGCTCTGTGTCGCCCCGAACCTGGCCCGATTGGTGGTACTGTCGCGGGTGGCCTTGTCATTGGCTGATGTCGGAAGCCTGCCGTTTACCGTACGGCTCAAGGCTTTCCTGTTTAGTCGTCCCCCAGTTGAGAGTCGTAAATATCTCGGTAAAGCGGGCAAGTCGTCAACAGCTCTTTGTGTGGTCCCTCTGCCACCAACCGCCCCTTGTCCAACACCAGTATCTTGTCCGCCGTGAGCACCGTGCTCACGCGCTGGGCAATCAAGAAAACCGTACGATCCTTCATGAGCCCCCGCAGTGCAGCCGAGATGCGAGCCTCCGTCTCCACGTCCACGGAACTGGTGCTGTCATCCAGAATCAGCACCTTCGGCTGTATGAGCAGCGCTCTCGCGATCGCGATCCTTTGCTTCTGCCCTCCCGAGAGGTTGACGCCCTGCTGGCCGAGCCGCGTGTCATAGCCCTCGGGCATCGCCATGATGAAGTCGTGGGCCTGGGCTACCATCGCTGCGGCCATCACTTCCTCGTCCGTCGCGTCAGGTCGCCCGTAGCGAATGTTGTCCCGAACGGTCCCGGAAAATAACACGGTCTCCTGCAGAACTATGCCAATGTTCCGGCGCAGGGTCTCCAAACTCAGCTCGCGTACGTCCACACCGTCAAGGGTGACACGTCCCTCGGTCACATCGTAGAAGCGCGGTATGAGGTGCACGAGGCTAGATTTGCCCGACCCCGTTGCGCCTAGGATAGCTACCATCTGCCCTGGCTCTACCTCGAAGGTTATGTCCTGCAGCGCAGCCTCGTCTTCGTCCTCGTCGTATCCAAAGGTGACGTGTTCGAAGGCAACCCGCCCCTGTGGCTCGAAGCTCCTGAGCGCTTCTCGTGGTTCCTTCACATCCGGCTCAGTGTCAAGTATCTCTACGATTCGGATCGCCGAGGCTCCTGCACGGGAAAGTTGCATCAACAACATCGATACCCTAATGAGGGACATCAACGTGCGCGACAGGTAGTTGATGAAGGCCACTAGCTGTCCCACTTGCAGATCGCCACGGACCACGCTGGCGCCCCCCAACCAGAGCGCCGCTACTACTCCAGCGTTCGTGATCAGCATCATCTGTGGCATTACCCCAGCCACGAACTGCATCGCCCGGGTCATCGCCGACGCCAGTCCGGCATTGGCCTCCCCGAATCGCCCCGCTTCATACTCCCCTCGCACAAAGGCCTTCACCAGGCGCACGTTCGCAAGATTCTCCTGTATCACGGTGTTGAGCCGGTCCAACCGCTCCTGCACTCGCAGGAACAAAGGGTGAGCATGTAGGAAGAACAGCACGATGGTCGCCAGCAGCGGCGGCAGCATCACCCACAGCAGAATCGACAGCTTTGGGCTTGTCACTATCGCCATGATCATGCTTCCCACGAGTATGAGGGGCGCACGAACCATGACGCGCAGCAGCGCAAGGATCGCCTCCTGAACTTGCGTCACGTCACTGGTCAGCCTCGTGATCAGAGGCCCGGTCCCCAACTTGTCCAGGTTGCTAAAGGATAGCGATTGCACCTTACTGTAGAGCGCGTGGCGCAGTCGGGCGCCGAAGCCTTGCGCAACCCGCACTCCCACGACGCAGTTCCCAATGCCTCCCACGGCGCCCACCAGCGCAGCCCCAACCATCAGGAGCCCAACGCGGATCACCAAGGCCAGGTTGTTCTGGGCAATACCCTGGTCGATGATCGTTTGCGTCAGCCGCGGCTGCATCAGGTCCATGGCGACTTCGACAGCCATCAAAAGGGGGCCAATGAGGACAAGCACCCAAAAGGGCGCCAGAAAACGCGCCATGCTCCGCAGGGCATACCCTGTGGACGGAGCCGGCCGGGCATTGACTGATTGAGGCCTATCTTGCATCGTAATCGTATGATTGCTCTTGACGGCGCGAAGTCCCCTCCGGCCATGGAAGCAACCTGTTAGCATTGCCGAGTGTGGCGCTAACGCTAACCTTCATGGCCGGGCCAACGCCGCCTCGACCAGGTCGCAGAGCAGGTGCCCCAGCAGTAAGTGCGCCTCTTGTACTCTGGCCGTCACGTTGCTTGGGACCCGCAGCTCCAGATGCGCTAGTGGCCCGAGCTGTCCGCTGTCGCACCCCGTGAAGGCAATCAGCTTGAGTCCCAGTTTGCGCCCCACCTCGAAGGCCTTGCACACGTTGCGTGCCCTTCCGGACGTGGACAGCCCCACGAGCACATCGCCAGCACGCAGCAGTCCCTCGACCTGCCTGGCAAATATGTCTTCGAAACAGTAGTCGTTACCCACGGCAGTCAGGATCGGGCCGTCGGCGCTCAGGGATAGAGCGCGGAAGGCCTGCCTCTCGCGCCGGAAGCGCCCCACCAGTTCGGCCGCAAAGTGCTGCGCTTGCGACGCACTGCCTCCATTGCCGCAAAAAGCTACAATACCACCTTGATATAGACACTCAATTAACGTCTCTGCCGCCTGTGCCAGATCCTCAAGAAGTGGCTCGCAGCCGCGAATTGTCTCTACGCACTCGCAGACCTGTGCCTTCACATCCTCAACCATGCTCTGTATCCCTCCCGATGATACTGCTTGTGGCCGCCGGCTTAGCCCGACTGATCAGCGGAATCGCACGAATACCTCAGTCAGCCAGAAATCCCCGCTTCTGTTGGTCGACAAGCCGACACCCAGATCGGTGTACTCCCTGTCGAGGATGTTGCCTCGGTGCCCAGGGCTCCCCATTAGGTCTCGGTGGCTCGCCCGAAGGTTGTCCATCGTCAGCGAGAATAGCCCAAAACCATAGCGCCGGGCGATGTTCTCGGCGATAAGTCGTGGTTGGAATCCAAAGATCTCCGCAAACCGTTCCGTTGGCGTCTGATGCTCTGTCCTCGGCGAATCATGGCTGAAGTAGCCCAGGTCGCGCATCTCCTCGCTGTGACGCTGGGCCACTAGGCTCACCATTGGGTGGGGCTTCAGCGGCCGTATCCCCTGCGCCAGGCGCTCGCTGTTCACCAGCCACAACACCTCAGCCCCATAGCCCGCTACCACATCTACCGGCTCAGGCGGCCCGAGCAGGCTTCCCTTCTGCATGGCCCTGTAGCTCGCCAGCGCAGCCCCTCTCTCGCCAAGAGCCTGGCAGGCGACCCCCAGACACCCGCGCGGACGAAGCCAGTCCGGCGCCAACACCGTCACCTGCTGCAGCACTGTCCGCGCCTGCTCATAGGCGCCGGAGTCCAGAAGCTGTTCGGCCTCCCGCAACAGGCTCCGAGCTTCGGCAGGAGGCGCAGGCGTCGGCGCCGCAGATCCAATCGCCGCGCACACAAGCAGCACGCTTATCAGCAACGCGGTCCGCTTCGGGCTCTTCCCACGCAATGAAACCCAACTGGAGGGCCAGGAACTCATGGTCGCTGGTTCCTTACCTTTGCGGCCAGAATAGCAGCCCCAAGCGCAGCAGTGTACTGCGGATTCTCTGGCACGATGACTTCAGCGTCTAGCTGCGCGGCTAGAGCCGCACGGACACCCTCGTTGTGGGCGACGCCCCCTGTCAACGCTACAGGTCGCTCCAAGCCGATCTGGGCCGCAAGCGCTATCACCTGGCGCGCGATGGCGTGGCAGAGCCCGGCGGCCACTGCCTCGCGCGAATGACCCCTGGCGAGAAGTCCAATTACTTCGCTCTCCGCGAAGACCGTACAGGTACTCGAAAGGGTACAAACCTCAGCGGCGGAGACCGCACTCCGACCCATCTCGTCAAGTGTCATACCGAGCGCACGGGCCATGACCTCGAGGAATCGACCCGTACCGGCAGCGCATCGGTCGTTGAGGGCGAAGTCCAAGACGTCGCCGAACTCGTTCACCCGCAGTATCTTGCTGTCCTGACCGCCTATGTCAACCACGGTCCGGATGTTGGGCAGTAGGTGATGCATACCACGGGCCTGACAGGTTACTTCCGTGGCGCGTACCCCAGCCCCAAGGAGCAAGTCGCGACCATAGCCCGTCGCGCCCAGCGCCGCCAAATCTTCGCGATACAGGCCAGCCGTGTCCAACGCCAGCTCCAGCGCCTGCTCGGCGCCGACTATGGGACGCCAGCCAGTCGGTGCCAGACCCCTACCGACAACGAGGAGCGTCTCGCCTTCGCTCTGGCCCACCACGGCTTTGGTGGCGACAGACCCGATGTCTAATCCACCTACGTAGCTCACAGATCCGCCTTAACGAAAAAAGACCAGCCACAGGTATATGGTTGACACAATGAGGGACATCGTCACAACTGGGATGCTGTACTTGAAGAAACGACGGAAGGAAATGTGGTGATCGTTCCGTTCCCCGATGTTCATCACGACAACGTTGGCTGCAGTGGCGATAGGCGTTAGATTTGCGCCCAGACACGCTCCTAGCGAGAGCGCCCACCACAGCGGCATGAAGGTAGGGTCATGCGGATTATCCATGCCAGGGAACATCTCGTTGTGCAGTTGTAGGAGAATGGCATTCATTGGCGCGACGAAGGCGACGTTGTTCACCACCGCCACGGCCAGGCCAGAGAACCACAGCAGGATCATCGTCATCGCCAGCATGTTACCCCCGGCCAACTCCGCCACCCAATGTCCCAGAGCCTCGAGAATCCCCAGGTTAGCCAGGGCGCTCACCATAATGAAAAGACCGATGAAGAAAAAGATCGTCGGCCACTCAATCTCGTGGTACCAGTGGTAGTCGTCAGGCTGGTCTGGGTCCGGCGACGTGCGGCCGATCAGCAGAAGAAGCAGAGCTGCGCCCGCTAGCGCGATGGTCCCCGGCTCGAGGTGCAAAGGGCCGTGGACGACGAAGCCGACCAGGACAAGCGCGAACACAGCGAGACACTTGCGCAGCAGCACCGGGTCTCGGAGTGCCTCACGCTCGTCGAGCTCCAGCACGCGGTCGCGTGCTTCCTTTCGCACCTTGAGCCGCGGCCCCAGGCCCACCCAGAGCATCGCGAGGAACAAGACCAGTACGATAGCCGCCGGTGGTGTGTCATAGCGTATGAAGTCCATGAAGTTCAGCTTGGCCGCCGACCCAATCATGATGTTTGGCGGGTCGCCTATCAGCGTCGCTGTGCCCCCGATGTTGCTGGCAAGCACGATCGAAATCAGGTAGGGCACAGGGTCTATCTCCAGATCGTCGCAGATCAGCAGGATCATCGGGGCAATGATCAACACCGTCGTGACGTTGTCCAAAAAGGCCGACAGGACTGCGGTAACGGCGGAAAAGGCCATGATCATCCCCACCGGGCTCCCGCGCACTAACTTCGCCGTGCGGATTGCTATCCACTGAAGCAGGCCTGTGTGGCGCGTCACGCCAACAATCACCATCATGCCCATCAGCAGGAAGATCGTGTTCCAGTCGATTCCGTGGAC
>JAKORR010000940.1 GCA_029777735.1 Armatimonadota bacterium
GAGACGACGCAGACCGGGGTGTCATGGAAGTTGCTCCACCGCAACATAGCTTCTACCCCCTGTGGGTGACACCTGCGAGGACCTTCATCGCCCTAAAAACCTTCACGTCGCACCGCTCATAGGCCCCTTCGCCTCGTCCGAACGGAGTCCTTCGGCCCAAAGCTCGGCGGTGCCCATCACAGCATGTGCCGGCTCAGGTCACGGTCCTCCAGCAGGTCCAAGAGCTGCTGGCGAATGTAGTCCGCAGTTACCGGAATCTTCTGATCGCCAATTTCCGACGCATGGAAACTGATTTCGTCCAGCGCCCGCTCCATGATCGTATAGAGACGTCGCGCGCCGATGTTCTCCTCCTGCTCGTTGACAAACCGTGCAATACGGGCAATTTCGGCGATCGCGTCCTCCGTGAATTCGAGCTCCACGCCCTCGGTCGCCAGCAACGCCGTGTACTGGCGCACCAGCGAGTTCTCCGGCTCTACTAGAATGCGCCGGAAGTGCTCCTCGGTCAGGCTGTGTAGTTGGACCCGAATCGGGAGACGTCCCTGTAGCTCCGGGATGAGATCCGACGGGCTAGTCTCGTGAAAGGCACCCGCGGCGATGAACAGCACGTGGTCGGTACGTACGGCCCCATGCTTGGTTACTACCGTCGAGCCCTCGATGATGGGCAGGATGTCGCGCTGCACGCCCTCGCGCGAGACGTCCGGCCCCGCGCCGCGGGCTTCGCGCCCGGCAATCTTGTCCAGTTCATCAATGAAGATGATGCCCGTCTCCTCCGTACGTCGGATCGCCTCCCGCGCGACTTGCTGCGAGTCAATAAGCTTCTCGGCCTCCTGGCGTGCGAGGATGTCCCGAGCTTCGCGAATCTTGGCTCGTCTCGTCGAGCGCCGCCCCGGGAAAAGGCTGCCTAACATGTCCTGCATGTTGATGCCCATTTCCTCAAGGCCGGCCTGAGAAAAAACTTGGAGATTGTGAACTATCGGTTCCTCTACTTCAATGGTAATCTCCAAGTCCTCGAGCTCTCCCCGGGCGAGCCGCTGGCGCAATTCCTCCCGGCGCTGCTCCCACTGGCGGCGCTGCTCAGCCACCACCTGTCCATCGGAAGGCGGAGCGGAGCCGAAAAGTTGCCCAAAGGGCGACGTTGCGGCTTGGCCCGGTGGCTCTCCGGCCAGCAGGTCAACCAGGCGGTCCTCAGCATTGGCTTGGGCCTGCCTCCAGACCGCCGTTAGGGCCTCTTCCTGCACCATGTTGTAGGCTGCGTCTACCAGGTCCCGGACCATACTGTCCACGTCACGGCCCACATAGCCCACTTCCGTGAACTTGGTCGCTTCGACCTTCACAAAGGGCGCGTTCGCCAGGCGCGCCAGTCGCCGCGCGATCTCCGTCTTACCCACGCCCGTCGGACCCATCATTAGGATGTTCTTTGGCGATATTTCCTCTCGCAGGCCTTCGGGCACCTTACGCCGGCGCACGCGATTGCGTAGCGCTATGGCCACAGCCCGCTTTGCTTCCTCCTGTCCCACTATGTACTTGTCCAGCTCCGCCACTATCTCGCGTGGCGTGAGGTCATCTTCCAACAGGCGCTGTCTGCTACCCCGGCTGCTCTCAAGAGCCTTCTGCAAATCGAAATTCTCTCGCCCCATGGTGGTCTTCACTCCAACGTCTGCACGATGATGTTCTCATTTGTATAGACGCACAGACGGGCCGCAATCCCCATCGCGGCGCGGCAGATGTCCTCGGCTGTCATCCCTGTGTGGGCCATCAGCGCCCGGCCCGCAGCTTCGGCGTAGACTCCGCCCGACCCAATACCCAACACCTGATCGTCTGGCTTGATAAGTTCCCCATGGCCCGACACGAGCAGAATGTTCTCCCGGTCCGCCACGACAAGCATCGCATCGAGGTGCCTCAACGCCCGGTCCGTGCGCCATTCCTTCACCAGCTCCACCGCGGCCCGCTGCAGGTTGCCCGAGTACTCGTCCAGCTTCCCCTCCAGGCGATCGAACAAGGCCAGTGCGTCAGCCGCGGCTCCGGCGTAGCCCGCCAGCACGGTTCCATTGCGCATGGTGCGCACCTTCTGCGCGCCATGCTTGATCGCCACGTCTCCTAGCGTTATTTGGCCGTCCCCGCCCATCGCAACCACGCCGTCGCGCGCGACCACCAGTATCGTGGTGCTCCGCCATTCAGCTTTACATGGGCTCATGGTCTGAATCCTCCTGGAGCAGGGCGCCCTCCAACCCAGGCTCCTCGTCCAAATTGGTTACCTGATCCTCCGCCCGTGTCTCGGACGTCGCACCGGACGTCACTGAACCTCCCCAGGCCCGCGCCAGAGGATGCGCGCGTTGATAGCTTTGCTTCAGCCGCTCCGTGCTGACGTGCGTGTAGATCTGCGTTGTCGACAGGGCCGCGTGGCCCAGTAGTTCCTGAATCGACCGCAGGTCCGCGCCGTTGTCCAGTAGGTGTGTGGCGAAGGTATGTCGCAGGACATGAGGGCTCACGCGCTGCCCCAAGGCCGCTTCCAGCACGTACTTACGCACCCTGCGCTGGATGCCCCGCACGGTAAGCCGCCCGCCGCGGCGGTTTACAAACAGGGCCGTGGGCGGGCGATTAAGCGGCGCCTTGAGTACAAGCGCAGGCCGCCCGTCCACCAGATACCGCTCTATCGCCTCCTGCGCGGGCACACCGAAATACACAATGCGTTCCTTGTTCCCCTTACCGATCACCCGAGAGTAACGCTCCGACAGGTGCACATCCGACAAGTTCAGCGCCGCCAGCTCGGACACGCGCACGCCGGTAGCGTAGAAGAACTCCAAGATGGCTCGGTCGCGCAGACCCAGTGGCGTGTTCTCGTCGGGCGCTTCTAGCAACTGCGCCACCTCGCTGGCGTACAGCACCTCGGGCAGCCGCCGGCCTTGGCCCGCCAGGCCCAGCAGGCTCGCAGGGTTATACTGGAACTCCCCTTCGTTGACCAGAAAGCGAAAGAAGCCGCGCAAGCCCGCGAGCCGGCGCGCTATGGTGGCGTGGGAGTAACGTGATTGCCGCAGGTGGGCCACCCAGCTTCTCACAACGCGGTAATCTACCGCCGCCCAGTCGAAGGCATGCTCCTCGCCGAACTGCTTGGCAAGAAAGTCCACAAAGTCCTGCACATCCGCTGCATAGGCCTCGGCGGTGTTGATACTCAGGCCACGGACCGTTGTCAGGTAACGCAGAAAGTCATCGAGCGCCGCCGCAGGCACTTCCTCCACCTCCGTTGCTGTGTCAGGAGCTTCGTCTATTGCTGCCGCAATAGCTGCCGCCGATCCCCCGGTCCCGCTGCCGGCACCTCTCGTGAGCTTCAGGGTCGCCAGACCTGGTGATTCTTCAGGTAGACCTGCAGGTCCACCCAACTGGTATCCAGCGGCGGCAAGGCAACCGGAGGCGGTGGCGCTACCGTGGTGCCCCGAGGAGCCTCTGCACCGATTCCCGTTACGGCAAAGGCCGCCTGCCAGGCACCCAACGCCACCACTACCAGAAGCACCATTGCCCAGAGCGGAATCCGAGTATCGCTATCCATAGCCGACTCTGACCTGTACTATTCTAGGGTCTGGCGAGTAGGTGGTCAACCGAAGAAGTCTTCACACCACGAAGAGAGATAGCCGCCCATCCCGCGGCGGCATAATCAGCCCTCGCCCCGGCGGGCTCAGGACGATCCCTGCTACGGGAAACGTTTCTGGTATGTTTCCTCCCGCGCCAGCGCACGCTCCAGCGCTGCCGTGGCTCGTTCCAAGTCAATCGACTGATCCCTGGAGGCCTGCGCGATCCGCGCCCTGGCGCGTTCCTCGGATACCCGTGCCCTCTCGAGGTCTATATCTTCGGCTCGCTCACCCGCATCCAATAGCACCGTCACCGGCTCCTCGCGCGACACATGAAGCACGCCGCCTGTGCACGAGAACAGTGTGACCTTGTCCGATCCGGGCTGCCTCACCGCAATGCTGCCATAGCTCAGTTCGGCCACCAAGGGCGCATGATACGCCATGACGCCCAGCGTCCCGTCCGTGACCGGTAGGCGCACGTGCTCGACCTGTCTGTCGAACAAGACGCCGTTACGGGTAATGATGCGCAGCGCGAAGGCAGTCGGCATACTACAAGCTAGGCCTCCTTGGCCTTGGCCACGGCATCGTCTATGGTGGCTACCATGCGGAAGGCAGACTCCGGCAGATCGTCGTGCTTGCCGTCCAGAATCTCCCGGAACCCCTGCACGGCCTTCTCCACCGGCACGAAGACGCCGGGAATGCCAGTAAAGACCTCTGCCACCGAGAAGGGCTGCGTTAGGAACTGCTGCAGGCGACGAGCCCGGTGCACCACCAGCTTGTCCTCGTCGCTGAGTTCTTCAATGCCTAGGATGGCGATGATGTCGCGCAGATCCTTATAGCGCTGCAACGTGCTCTGCACATCGCGCGCCACTTCATAGTGTTCCTGGCCCACGATTCGTGGGTCCAATAGTCGCGAAAAGGACCCTAGTGGGTCTACCGCCGGGTAGATGCCCTGCTCGAACAGCTCTCGGCTCAACGCGATGCTTGCGTCCAAGTGCGCAAAGGTGGTCGCGGGCGCTGGATCCGTATAGTCGTCCGCGGGCACGTACACCGCCTGTACCGACGTGATGGCCCCTTCGGGCGTCGACGTGATACGCTCCTGCAGGTCGCCCATCTCTGTGGCCAGCGTGGGCTGATAGCCCACCGCCGACGGCATCCGGCCCAGCAGTGCGGACACCTCCGACCCCGCCTGTGTGAACCGAAAGATGTTGTCGATAAAAAGCAATACGTCCTGTTGTTCCACGTCACGGAAGTACTCGGCCATGGTCAAGGCCGTGAGGCCAACGCGCAGGCGGGCACCGGGCGGCTCATTCATTTGGCCGAAGACCAGCGTCGTGCTCTTCAGAACACCCGACTCCCTCATCTCCAGCCACAGGTCGTTGCCCTCGCGCGTCCGTTCGCCGACCCCGCCAAAGACCGACACGCCTTGGTGCTCGGTAGCAACGGTGTGAATCAGCTCCATGATGAGAACCGTCTTGCCCACCCCAGCACCACCAAACAGGCCGATCTTGCCCCCCTTGGGAAAGGGGCACAGCAGATCGATGACCTTGATACCTGTCTCGAACTGCTCTACGGCCACAGCCTGTTCCACGAAGCTAGGCGGCCTTTTGTGAATCGGTTCCAGACGCTCGGCCTGCACATCGCCCTGGCCGTCGATAGGATGACCTAGGACATCGAAGAGCCGCCCCAGCGTAGCCCTGCCCACGGGCACAGCGATAGGGCCGCCTGTGTCCTCGGCTTCCGCTCCACGCCGCAGGCCGTCGGTGGTGTCCATCGCAATACACCGTACGGCTCGGTCGCCCAAGTGCTGAGCAACCTCAACGGTCAGCTCTCCCCCAAGGTTGGGATCTCGCACAATAATGGCACTGAGCAGTTCCGGGAGTTCTCCTGCCGGGAACTCTATGTCAACCACTGGCCCTCGCACCTGGATTACATTGCCGACTGCCATCTAGTATCACTCCATCAACTACTCGGCGGTAATGGCGTCCGCTCCGCTCACTATCTCAAGAATCTCTGTGGTGATCTGCTGCTGGCGAATGCGGTTGCGTAGGCGCACCAGCTCCTCCATCATCTCGTCGGCGTTATCGCTAGCCGCCGTCATGGCGGCCACTCGCGCCGCCTGCTCCGACGCAGCCCCTTCAATGACTACCTGCGACACCTCTACCTCCACCGCTCGCACCAGCAGCGCGTCCAGCAGCTCCGCTGGGTCGGGCTCAAAAAGATACTGGACCTGCTCGCGCCCCGGGATCTCATCGCATTCCATGGGCACCAGCCGTCGGCAGTCGGGTATGTTCTGTAGCGACGACACGTAGGGCGCATACACTGCATACACACCGTCGCATAGACCTTGGCTAAGATATGAGCGAACTGCTCTGGCCACGGTCAGATAAGTCTGATCCGAAGCCTGCCCACCATAGGCAGGAAACAGGTCGTATAGCGGGAGTCCCACGGTCTTGGCCCACGCGGCCACACGTTGGCCCACACCCACAAGCATATTCACCTTCACCGGTAGCTCGTGAAGCGCCTGTAACGCTCGGCGGAACACCAACGAGTTATAGCTGCCACACAATCCGCGGTCGCCGGCCACCAGAATCAGCGCCGCGTTCGTGGGCTCTTCGGCAGAAAGCAACGGGTGCTTCAGACCATCGGAGCTGCCGGCAACATAGCGGACCAGCCGCCGTATCCCTTCCCAGTAGGGCCGCGACTTCTCTACTAACTGCTGCGTGCGGCGCAGGCGTGCAGCGGATACCATCTTCATCGCCCGCGTGATCTGGGACACGCTGGTCGTCGTGCGAATCTTGCGCCGGATTGTGCGCAGGTCTTCAGGCATCGGTCGTCACGCCAGCCGGCTCATCCTTCTCTCTCTGCCGCGCCTGCTTAAACTCCGCGATAACTGCCGCGAGCTTATTAGCGTCCTCATCGCTCAGGTCGCCGCTGGAAGCGATTGACTCCGCTAGATCTGCATGCTTCTCGTGCACGTAATCGACGAGCTCCATGGAGAAGCTGCGCACCTCATCCAGCGCCATGTCATCCAGGTGTCCACGTGTGCCGGCAAAGATCTGGATGACCTGGTCCACCACGGCCATTGGCCTATACTGGTCCTGCTTAAGGATCTCCATCATTCGGTTGCCGCGCTCCAGAATCGCGCGAGTCTCCTCGTCCAGATCAGCCGCGAACTGCGCGAAGGCCTCGTACTCGCGGAAACTAGAAAGGTCCAAGCGCAGGCTTTTGGCCACGGCCCGCATAGCTTTGCTCTGCGCCGACCCACCCACCCGCGACACGCTGAGCCCCACGTTCATGGCCGGACGCTGTCCCTGGAAGAACAGATCGGATTCCAAGTAGATCTGCCCGTCCGTAATCGAGATAACATTCGTTGGAATGTAGGCCGAATAGTCGCCTTCTTGCGTCTCCACGATGGGGAGAGCCGTCAGCGACCCGCCCCCGTTGGCGTCGGACATCTTGGCGGCCCGCTCCAGCAGCCGGGAGTGCAGGTTGAAGATATCGCCGGGGAAGGCCTCGCGGCCTGGCGGACGGCGCAACAGCAGGGCCACCTGACGATACGCCTGGGCGTGCTTGCTCAGGTCGTCATACACCACCAGCGCGTGCCCCCCTCTGTCGCGTACCTCCTCTCCGATAGCGCAGCCAGCGTAGGGCGCAATGTACTGTAACGCCGCCGGGTCAGACGCCGACGCCGCTACTACACACGTATACTCCGTCGCCCCGAACTCCTCGAGCGTAGCCATAATGCGCCGAATTGACGACAGTTTCTGTCCAATAGCCACATAAACACAAAAAACGTCGGTATCACGCTGGTTGATGATTGTATCAACGGCAATGGCCGTCTTTCCAGTCTGGCGATCTCCGATGATCAACTCTCGCTGGCCTCGCCCTATGGGCGTCATGCTATCAATGCACTTCAGCCCCGTCTGCAGCGGCTCGTGCACAGGTTGTCGGTCAACTACACCCGGCGCCTTGATGTCGATCAGGCGGTAGTTCTCCGACTCCACCGGCCCCTTGTCGTCCAGCGGCTGGCCCAAGGGATCCACCACGCGTCCGAACAGCTCCGGGCCAACCTTGGTCGACAGAATGCGCCCGGTACATCGCACCTGGTCGCCTTCCTTGATTCGCTGGTCCGGCCCCAGCAAGATGCAGCCCACGTTGTCTTCCTGCAGGTCCAAAGCTATCCCCAACACATCGCCAGGGAACTCCACCAGCTCTGAGGCCATCACTCTGTCCAGACCGTAAACACGCGCAATACCATCGCCAACCTCGATCACTGCTCCGACTGTCGCAGTGTCGATCTCAGTTCGGTAGCGCTCTAGCTCCCTCCGCATTACCTCAGTAACTTCGTCAGGGCGTACAGACACCCTAATCACCTTCCTGGACGGACTGCCGGACAAGCGGCGCTTCGGCGACGACCTCCACCAGTCGGTCGAGCTGAGTACGCAGACTGGCATCCACCAGCCGGTCTCCCACTCGCAGTTGCAGTCCACCAATCAGCGATGCGTCGACGTGTTGATCCAGTTTCACTGGACGACCAGCGAGGCGCTCAGCCAAGGCCGCCACGGCCTTGAGCTGCTCATCCCGCAGCGGCGTCGCCGACGTCACCGTCACACGTACTACCCCCTCGCGCTCGTCTAGTGCGTTCTCGAAGGCCTGGGGTAGAAGCGGAAGCAATGCGTGACGTCGGTGCTCGACGACTAACCGCAGCAGGTTGAGGACAGGGTCTGGAGGCGCCTCCCCAAGCAAGGTCGTAAGGACGCGAATCCGACCGTCCAGCGGTATTGACGGCGCGCTGAGCAAGCCGCGTACCTCTCGCCTGGAGGTCCACAGTTCCGCCAAACGTTCAAGCGCATATAGAGCGCGCTGTCGCTCCTCAGCTCCCTCCAAGAGGTCGCAGAGGGCTTCGGCATAACGACGGGCCAGCGCCGGTCGGGCTGAAGGCAAGACTACCCACGCTCCTCCTCGCGCACCAGCCGATCGAGGTCACTGAGGGCGGCGTCAAGCACGGCTTGGTGCCGGTCCTCGTCCAGCACTCCCGCCAGCAGCTTCCTGGCCATCTCCCCAGCCACACCCGCTACCTTGGCCTTGGTCGCTTGCAGGGCCTCGATCTTGAGCATCTCAGCGTCTACGCGTCCCTGGCGTCGGATCTGCCTGGCCTCCTCGCGAGCCTTCTGGCACAATTCCTCGGCCTCTCGTTGAGCCTGGCTGAGAATCTGATCGCGTTGCCTCGCAGCCTCAGTCTCCTGGGCCTCGCGGTACTTCCTAGCCTCCTGCCGCAGGCGCTCGGCTTCTGCTAGCCTGTCCTCCGCCCCGCGCAACTGCTCGGCTATCCGCTGGGCACGCCCTTCCACAACGCCCCGGATGGGTCGCCACAGCCAAGCCCTCAACATCGCCAGCAGCAGGATAAAGCCAACGATATTTACGACCCATACAGTAACCGTAAACCCCAGCAGTTTCGAGGTCTCAGCGTCCATAAGCCATCATCAGCAGCTACTGGCCCAGCATCTGCGTGACTGGGGCTAGCTTGCCCTGCAAGATGATGAAAACGAGCAGAGCATAGATCGCCAGCGACTCGATCATAGCAAGACCGATGATCAGGTTGGTCTGAATGTCGCGTGCGGCCTCAGGGTTGCGGCCTATGGCCTCCATGGCCGCCGCAGACGCTCGGCCTTGTGCCAGAGCACACGCAACGGCAGCCAGAGGCACGCCTAGGGTTACGCCGAGAGCAAATAGGGCACCGTACAGCATTTTGCTACCCCCTTAGGGTCTATAGGCATGACTGGCATGCCCGGAACGGCGTTTGGCTCAGTGCTCCGCGATCGCGCCACCGATGTACGCGGCGGTCAGCGACGTGAAGACCAGAGCCTGCACAAAACCTCCAAAGATCGCGAAAGCAACCATAGCGACCTGGAAAGGTATGGGAACCCATATGTAGGACGCCAGCAGAGCGCTGAGTCCCAAGAGCTGCATCACCATCGTGTCTTCCCCAAAGATGTTACCAAAGAGACGAATTGACAGCGATAGTGGCCTAGAAAGTTCGCCGATGATGTGAATCGGAATATTCA
>JAKORR010000941.1 GCA_029777735.1 Armatimonadota bacterium
GGTCCGGCCTAGTGCATCGTCTGGCCACCGTCGACGTTGAGCGCTTGGCCTGTGATGTAGCTGGACTCGTCCGAGCACAGGAAGATGACGGCGTCGCACACGTCTTTCTCCGTGCACTCGCGCTTCATTGGTACCTGTTCAATGTACTTCTGCCGCACCTCTTCCACGGTCATGCCCCAGCGTTCGGCGTACTGAGGGAACAACTGCTCCTGCCACAACTTGCCACTCAGCAGGTTGCCAGGGCAAACTGCATTGACGCGGATGCCACGCTCGGCAAGCTCAAGCGCGAGCGATTGAGTGAGGCCGATGCCACCGAACTTGCTCGCTGCATAGGCGCTGTTTTTCGACGAGCCGCGCTTGCCGGACTTAGAGTTGATCTGGACGATGACGCCGCTGCCTTGCCACAGCATTGCGCGCACTGCATGCTTAGCGCAGATCATGTAGCCCACAAGGTTGACCTCGATGCACTTCCGCCACTGGTCAACTTCGATGTCGGTGATCGGGCCAGGAACCACAATACCAGCGTTGGCTACGAGGATGTCCAGCCGCCCCATCTCTTCTACAATCCGCCCCACCGCGGCCTCAACGCCAGCTTCGTCGGTAACATCGCACTTCAAGGGCAAGGCCTTGACTCCATAGCGCTCGGTGCACTCGGCTGCTACTTTCTCTACCCCGTCCAGCATGATATCGGCGGCGGCCACATGCGCACCCTCCTGGGCCAAGCGCAGCGCCAAGGCCGCCCCGAGGCCTCGGCCAGCCCCCGTCACCAGGGCTACCCTACCTTCCAGTCTTCGACAAACCTTCTGTCCAGACATGCCAACCACTTCCTTGCATGGTGACTCTTCTCGACCGGCGGGCACGGCGTGAAGGTCTCCTCGGTCAGCGGCGCAGTGAGCGCCGGCCATTGCTATTGCTGCGGCACTGGAATCAAGTCGGCCAGGTATTTGCCGCGGAAGAGTTTGACGACCAAGGGCCCCTTCGCAGCTTCCTCGGGCGCCGTAAGCGTCACGGTCGCGGCGCCGGGCGCCTCATCAAGGCACTGATTGTCGAGATCACTGAGCACGACCTGCAGATTCGGCATCAGGCACGGAAGGGTCACATGGATTCTCGTGCCCTCAACGCGGGCTTGAGCAAGCAACGGCAGATCCGCCAGTACGGCGATGTCGCTGCTCTCCAGCCTTTCTCCAACGACCCATCGTTGGCCCTGTCTCTCCGGCTTTAGCTCTACGCCTCGCAACAAGTCCACGCAGTGCCGGCCCTTGCGCAACGCCAGTTCAACCAGTGGCCCTCCCACAGGATAGGGCCGGGCATTGAGGACTACTGTTATCTGCTTGTCCGCAGCCGAAAAGCGGTTCAAATATACCCGCCCCTGTAACGTAGGGACAAGTGCCTCGACTCGGCCATACCCAAAGGCGTCGGCGTTCTCGCGCAAGAGCCGCTGGTATCTCAGGCTATACCGTGATCCGAAGGCGCCCATCCCGTTCCACAGCTTCACTTCCTGCCCATGTGGCGTGTTCTTGTAGTCCAGGTCGAAGGGCTTGCATTCTGGGAAGTAGAAACGCAGTAGGTTGCAGACCACAGGGCGCACAGGCAGGGCGTGATAGCCCACCTCGTAGACGATGCTGCCATCCAGGTTCGCAGCCAGGTGATCGTTGCCCGGGAACTCCGTCGTCAATGCCAGGTCGGGACGTATCCTGTCCATCAGGGCATGGGCACGCTTGCAGATCTCAGCACAGCCCTGCAACCAGGCGTTTAGCCCGGGCTCCGGCGAGAACAGGTGCTTGTGCTTATCCGAGAAGCACGGGTAGCCCGCGTGGCCGAACTCGTCGATGCGCAGGTATCTGATGCCCGTGTCGCGGAAGATCCGTGCCACACAGCGGCTCAGGTAATCTGCCCACCACTCGGTGTCACAGCACATGTTCCACGATGCGTAGGCGGCCACATAGCCCTTCGGGTTTAGCGGACACTTGAGGCTGTCTTCCCAGTAGGGGTTGACCGCACCGTAGATGGGACCAAAGTTGTGCCCCACATCGGTTGTGTCGCAGGCCAACATGCCGTCAATGTACACGCCCGGAAGGGTCCCACGGTCCTTGCACACCTCCACGTGCTTGCGGAAGGCCTCGAGCCCGCCCCAGGTCTCGTTGTATGCGTAATCACCACGGTTGAGCGGGTATCGCAGGCGCTTAGCCACGGGGTCCATGACCCAGTAAGGCTTGTAGCGCGCGAAGAGGGCCTCGCCCAGCGTCTTGGGCAGTGTCTCCAGGTTCATCTCGACTCGCCACGGGCCGAGGTCCGACCATTCCCACCAGCTCATCATCTCAGCCACACCACACTGCTCGGTCAGATAGTCCGTGCGCCATTGGCCTTTCTCGTCCACCAGAGGGCTCTGGCCCCAGCCGGGCGCTGTGACGTTCCACCAATCGGCTAGGGCTCCCGGGTACGGACGCCATTTCCACACGTGATGGGCCCACTTGGCGTACTCCGCCAGCGCGTTGTGCCAGTCGCCCTCATGCACCCCTAGGACTGCCGGAGGCAACTGCAGCGCTGCGCCGGCCGCCACGGTTCTGCGTAGGTACTCGAAGCCCAGCGACACGCCGGGCGCGGGGGCCAGGCTGCGTTTCCAGAGGGCGCCGGGGTCCATTAGCCGCCCCGCTTCGTCCCGGCCGTACTCGTCATCATACCTGTCGCCCTTACGCAGCACCGGGCACTTGTATCCACCTGCTTCGTCCTCAATGCGCACGCTCAGGCCGCAGCCCTCGGCAGGCCGGAAGACATCGATCATCTGCCACCACGCTGTGTTCTCGCCGTAGGCTGTGCGCAGGTACGTCGGCACGTCGGCGATGATGCCGCCGCAGTAGGGAAACAGGTAGTAGTCGGCCTCGAGGCCTGCGATGTGTGGAAAGGCTGTCTTCACCTGCACGGGCGTCTCGCCCCTGTTGGATAGACGCAGACCCAGCCTCAGCCTGCCCTGTCCGGCCGTCTCAGCGGTCAACGTTGCGGCCATTCGCAACTCCAGCAGCAGCAGCTCGGCCTCGAAGCCCATGGGCTTGGAGTGAGTCGTAAGCCTGTTGACTGTGAAGTCGCCGGAGCCGAGCCGCTTGCCGTCCACCTCGATCAGGAAGAGGTGAGAGGCTTGCGCCGTGGCTGTCTCGTTCGGGATACTCGGCAACAGCGGGCGGTCGGTATAGCCGGTGGTGATCGACTGCAGCCGGAGGCCGTCGTCACAGGCGAACCGGGCAGTCAGATGGGCGTCGCCGAGGATGAGCACGTTGCCGTCCTTGCGGCAGATCGCTGGCTTGGCCACTGGCCGGCATGACGGCACCACTACCCTCGGGCACATATCAATGACCGGGGGCCGCATATAGGCCATGCTGAGGGTCAGCGCGACGTTCCTCAAGGTTATGGGTGCGTCCTTCGGGGCGGCTACACGGAGCAATCGGGGCACCCGGCGCGGGGCCGTGACACGGCTTGACACTGTCCCCTCGCCGAGCGTGCTCTCGGCGGCCACAGGCTTGCTGTTGTCATCAAGCCAAGAGAGGATCGGGGGCGTGCCCTCGTACTCGACAGTGGCTACGACGGGCTCTAGCGGGTCCACCGCCTCGCGCTCGATCCACAGGCGAGCCGAGCTGCCCGCCGGCACCCACGGGCCCTTTGCAGTGCGCCCTGGCCCGTCAGCTTCACAGAAGCCCACCAGACCCTCGGGGTCGTGCAGGGCACTGCGCCACGCGGGCTGCGTCACCGTCGTGGTGCGGGGTGGCCCCCATACCACCTGTGTCGCCAAGCTAGTGGTAACGAGGACGAGCCGCACCATGTACTCCCCGTGGGCGTCGATGGCGTTGAGCTTTTCACTCGTCCAGCTAGCGCCGCCGTCAAAGCTAACCGCGCTTGTGCCGTGTTCGACCGTGTTGTCGATGCCGATGTAGATATAATCATCAGTCTTGGGCTTGCCCTCAGCGGGCAATTTGCGAAAGACGATCTCGTTGGGCCCTCTGGTGATCGCGTCGAGGGGCACGGCGAAGTCCGTCCAGCGCCAGCGCAGAGGCTCCTGGCCCGACGAGCGGCCCTCGAAACCGTCGGCCGTGCCATAGCGGCGGGCCCGGCCGTTGACAACGACCTCGAAGCTCTCGTCCAGGCCGTTGGCGGGCAGGCCGGGTGTGGCCCACGAATAGTCTTGGATTGCGAAAAACACGCGCACGCGGGCGACCTTGATCTTGCGCCATAGTTCCTCGGGCACAACCGAAAGGTCGAGAGTCTTGCGCGTATGGTACTCGGGGCCGGTCTGGTGGCTGGTGCCCATCGAGGCACCGCCCCAGTTGCCCGAGTCGTTGTAGACCATCCACGCGCCTGGGTGGATCTGCTCCAGCACCGGAGATCCAGCCGCCTCCACCCCCCAGGCAAATCCGCCCGCCGCAAGCAGTAACACGGGAAGACCTATCCTCATCTGCTTCTCCTCCCGGTTCACGGCCTGAGGGCTCTGAGGTCCGAGTAGTCCACAGCCAAGAATCCAATGTCCACTACGCGCCCGCGATCGTCAAAGCACACATCGGCGATCTGGATCACGCGATCGAGCTCGGCAAGAGCCGGGCGCCGCGACAGGAACCGCTCCACGGCCCGCAGCAGGCGTCGTCTCTTGGCCAGCCCAAGCCGCCCCGACGGCCGAGCCGTGCCCTGGCGGTAGGACCGCACCTCGACGAAAACCAACCGCCGTCCCTTACGGGCCACTACGTCCAACTCTCCCTCGCGGTTGCGCAGGTTGCGGGCCAGGATCCTGTGCCCCTGCCAGAATAGCCTGAAGGCCACGGCATTCTCGGCACGTCGGGCCTGTAAGCCACGCTCCTTATCGGACGAGACGGTATGGCGGCGCTCGCCTGGCCGCGCCGTCCAGTGGGGGTCCCACGGCATCAGGCGCCGCAGGTAGACAAGGACTGCACTCAACCTGGAAGACCAAGTCCTGCGGTCCATAGCACTCCGGCGCATACGTGACTACGTGACTCGGATGAAGGGGCCTAAAGAATACGGGCCTCTAGGTCTGCTCGTGCCAGCGCAGAGCCATCTCAATACCGGCCCAGGCGGCCGCCTCGCTCAGTGTCCTCTGCTGCGAGGGCGGACACAGCAAAGAGTTGTTGCGTACCTCACTGGTCACGCACGGCATTTGCGAATACAAGTTGCCCCAGGCTCGGCGGAAGTAGTCGGCCTGCATGCCCGAGTAGCCCAGCGGAGCTATTTTCTTCATCGGGCGGCCGCCTACCCTGTCCCACCACTCGATCATCTTGTGGCCTATCTCCATCTCCTTCTTCTGAATCCACTCCGGCTGCTCGTCGAAAAGAATGGGCAGGAGAACCATCGCGTCCTCCATCTGTCCCACGAACTCTGTCTGGTGCAACGACATCAGCAGGCTATAGCTATGCGTCTCCATAAGCCGGAATAGGAGCCTGAATAGGGAGCTGTCGTGGTGTCGATTGGGCTCCACGTACTCGTATTCGCTTACCTGCTCGTAGACGATGCCGATGGTAGCGGGCCTGGGGTCTACCTCCCGCAGATCCCACTTGTCGTACCGCTCCCACATCCTGCCCGTCTCGCGGTTGAGCCCGCGCATCCACATCCAGAACTCCTCGTTGGTATACTGGGTGCCGTCCCACCATTTTACTGGCGCACGCTCCGTCCCGCCGGGATTGACGTCGGGCAGGAAGGTTAGAGTGAGCGACTGGAGCACGGCGTCACGATCCAGCGGCGGCGGCTCACCGTCCAGACCTCGTCCTGATAGCAGCTTGGCGATTAGGTTCATCATAGCCGCACAGGGTGCGGGCTCGTGCGCGTGGGACTTCTCGAGGATCACCTCGGTCCTATCCCCGCCGGAGGAGGCGTCGCCCAAGATCAGGGCGAAGACTGGTCTGCCCGTGAACTGGCGGACCTGCTCCACCGCCAGCAAGTCAGGGTATTCCTGCTGCCACTGAGCCACCAGACGCTCAACGTCGTCGGGGTGACTCACCCAGCCTTTGGGTTTCATCCTGTTGGTGCCTCCTTCGTCAAAGGGTCGGTCTCTGACAGTGCCCTTCTCGATCTTCGCGTCTATTCCGCGAGGAACTCGTCGGCCCAGAAGACCGGTTCATACCCGCGTTCGGTCACGAACTGCAGGGCTGTGCGGACCTTGTCCATGACGTCGGGCTGGTAGTGCCGCTCCAGTTCGCGACGGAAGTATTGCTCATGGATCAACAACTCCATCAGCTCACCGGTGTGCGAATTGTTGGCGGCCTCCTCGAGCCGTGGGCGTACCTGTCCCAGAGCCACGCTGTTAACCACTTGGTCGCAGTTGATGAACAGGAGGTCCAGATCAAAGTCCTTCCAGGCATCGCGACCGGCGATGTGGTCGCACAATTCGGCGCTCAGGTAGTACTTGGTCGTGCAGGTATCGCCGGGTACATGGGCCAGGAGAATTAGGCCTCGATACCCTGCGTCGTGCACAGCGCGGGCGGCGTCGCGCGGGCATTCGGCCCAGTGGACAGTAGTCCAGCGGCTCATGACCTCCTCACCGGCGAACCGTCGTATTTGCTCATGCACGCGCGCGATGTCGCCGGCCATCTCCTCATAGCTTGCGTCCTTGTAGATGCGGTCGGGTTTGTCCGCCCGTGCGTGGAAGGTCAGGTGCAACCAGGAGGCATTGTCGGCAAACTCGTCCCGCCACTTCTCTGGCACCTGCTGCAGTGTGAAGTCGCCGCCGTCGCTATAGTAGATGTTCATGTGAATCTTGGCGCCGAACTGCTCGTGCATATTTCGCCAGAAGCGTAGGTACCAATGATCGAACAGTGACTGGTAGTCGTCGGGCCCGGCAGCCAGATCGCGAAGCCACTGAACGTTGTCGTCGATGGAAAACCTATAGCGACGCCTAGACGCCGCGTCCCACACCAGGCGCAGGTCGGTGGCCCCGGAGCGCGCCGCACTCTGGGCTAGGATCTTCACCGTCTGCTCGCGCTGGGTGAGGCGCGCGGGTCCCTCAAAGGATCCGTCTGGCCTCACGTTGGCCGGCGTACTGTCCAGGGTCACGGTGGCGCCGGGCCATGTGCGTCCCCTTACGGTGATCGTCAGCGCACCGTCACACTCGGCGCCGTCGTGGCGGTTGAGCAAATCGCCGTCCCAGGGAGAATCGAGGATGATGTTCTTGTCCAGGACTGCCATTGCAGGTCCTCCTTGCTCCGAACCAAGACTGTCTGATGCGTGCGAGCGACGTCACCGTGCAGGGATCAGACGCACAGTGACTACGCTGTGAGCTGGGGTCTTCACCAGGACGGTTCGCGAGTCCTGCAGCTGCAGCTTGCCACGGGTCTCGCCTTCGACAACATTGGTCAACTCAGCGCCCGCCACCTCAAAGCCCGTGCGAAGAGCTGTCATCGTCTCGCGGCCCTCGCTCTCATACCACCGGACGATCAAGCCACGGCCGTCCTCGGCGCCCTTGAAAGCGCTCACGACCAGATTCGTGGCCTCAGTCTGCCCCGGCCGCTGCTGCGCGCGTAGGGTGGAGGGCTCCAGGCTTAGCAGGCTTGACGTAGCTGTGAGGTTGCCTTCGTGGGCCTCCACCGCCAGCGCCACGAGCGGGCTGTTTAGCTCCCAAGCCCGGCGAAGCGTCGAGCCAGACTGCCACGATCCCTCGTGCAGCAGGAGGCTATAGCGGATGCGATGCTCTCCCTGGTCAGGCTCAGGGTCCGGCTCATAGGATGCTCGCAGCAGCGTCAGGCGTAGCGTGCTGCCTAGTGCATCATGCCCGTACTTGCAGTCGTTGAGCAGCGACGCACCGAAGACTGGATCGGGCTCGACCCGTGGGCCAAGGCTGATGGCCACAATCCGCACACGGTCGAGGTCGGGTAGTACTACTGAGCGCAGCCGCTTGCCCTCGGGCAGATCGTAAGTGCGGACGAACAGGCGCGGCTCGGGGGACACCTTCCCCTCCGGCCTGTAGCGGTAGGGATGGCGCAGGACAATGGCTTCATCCGCCTGCGGCCCGTAGCACCAGTCGCTGAAGCCGATGTCAATGAGCTGGCGTGAACCGTCGGCGAACGTCAGCCATCCCCGGCCGCTGTGATCACCAGGGCCCGCCGCGCCGAAGATCGCCAGTGAGGCCGCGTCAGCGGCAGGCATCGGCAATGTCTGCCCGACGCAGGCGACGGCGTTCTTGGCACCCAGCCCCGTCGGCGGCACGCGCCACGGCAATCCCTGCCACTCCAGCAGGCCGTTGCGAGACCCCTCCAGCATCTCGGCTGGGAAGGACATCCCCAGGCCGTCGAAGTCTCCATCGGCAAGTTGCTCGCCCGTGGCGAAGATGTCTTGGTTGAAGTGTGGTTCCAGGTCCACTGCTACAGGCCGGGCACCCTCGGCGCGGCGGAGCTTCACCTCTGTCAAATCGGCCCACTGCTGAGCGGGCACATCCTCCCCGTCGAGAGGCCGCTGGACTGAGCCAAAGGGTATCTCGCAGGTAAAGACCGGGTTGAGCAGGCGCAGCGGGAAGGCGACCTTCAGCATTGGACTGCCGTCGGTATTGTTACCCTTCTCCTGCCACTTGGCCTGCAGGTCGAACTCCACGCATAAAGGCATATTTCCCAGGCTGATGCGCTGGGTGAAAAGCGAATCGCCAAAGCTGTGTACCACTCGCACAACCGCCGGGGCCTTCTCGCCGCCCGGCTGTTCGATGGCCACCTCGTCAGCCCTGTCGAGAGGGCGTGTCCAGCGCGCTTGGCCTATCTCCCACGCCGACATTTTGTGAGGCTCTTCCCAGATGATTTGTAGGCGCCCAACTCTGTCGCCCGGTGGGACCATTTCGCGTCCCGTCTCAAGATCGCGCACGGACCTTAGGCCGCCGCAGACCCGATCGATGATCACGCGTAGGCCACTGTTCTCCAGTGTGATGGCGTCATGGCCCTCGCGGGCTGTGGAACCCCAGGGCAGAGGCGACTGCGTTGGCTTTAGATGCCAGATGGCCCAGCCAAGGGCTGGAGCCTGGCCCAGGAACTCGACCTCGGCGGACCCGTTCTCGGCGCGGGCCAGAACGCGGGCAGGCCTCTTCACGCCCTTCGGCCCCACAGCCATGACGGTGCCCGACGGCACCCACGGCACCCACACCCGCACTAGCCCTGGCCGGTCCCATGCCAGCCGGTTCCAGACAATGACAGGCATTCCGTCGCCGCGGGTGTCCACACGCTCCCCCAGGGCCCTAAGGCTCGCATCAAGCTCCGCACGCGCGGCGGCTTCGGCCTTGTCGTAAAGCTCATGGCAGTACTTGTAGCTGTCGTGAATCGCAGAGCCCGGAAGCAGGTCGTGGAACTGGTTGAAGCAGACGTTGCGCCAGGCTTCGAGAAAAGCGGACGCCGCGTATTGCCGACCCGCAAGCAACCAAGCCGCGGCCGCGGCCGCCTCGGCCGTGGGCAGCAGGTTCTCAAGCTGACGATTGCGCCGCTTCATGTCGGCGTGTGTCGTATAACACCCGCGGAAGGTGAAATTGAGTTCCTTTTTGACCACGGGCAGTTCAGGCTTGTCCTTCAGCGCGGCCTCGAAGAACTCGTCGGTGCGCGAGAACTTGACCTCTGGGGCCATTGGTTCCCGTTGCAATCGCAGGGCTGTCTGTACATCCTGCCGCGTGGGGCCTCCGCCATGATCACCCACGCCGTAGGCCAGCATCGCGTGGCGCACTCCTACTCGACGTTTCACGTCGAGGGGCACACGGATGACGCCCGATTCAATGCGCCAGCCGTAACCGCCATAGTTGTAGGCTGCCAGGCGCGATCCATCTGGTCCCTCCCACCAGAACAACGGGGAGCCCGGCCCGCAGCGCGCGAAGTAGTACCACTCGAGGCCCGCGTCACGAAAGATGGTTGGCACTGTCCAGGCGTGCCCAAAGTTGTCGGGCATCCAGGCCATCTTAGTCCACCGGCCGAACTTCGCCATCATATACTCGCGGGCTGTCAAGAGCTGACGGCACAAGGCTTCGCCGGAGGCCAGATTCGTGTCGCCCTGCACCCAAGTCCCACAGGTCGGGTCCCAGCGTCCCTCCTTCACGTAACGCTGCATCTGTGCGAACAGATGAGGCGAGTCTTCCTCAAGGGCCCGGTAGGCCGCCGGTTGGCTTTCCGAGAAACGAAATTCGGGGAACTCATTGAAGAAGGCCACGACCTGTGTCCAGGTATCGCGGCAGATCTTGATCGTCTCGGGCCAAAGCCACAGCCAGTTCATGTCGATATGCGCGTGGCCGACAAGGTGCAACGTGAACTTTCTTGCCAGAGGAGCCAGGGGAGCTAAGGCCTGAGTTGAGGCCTTCAAGGATACCTGGGCGGCCCGTGGATCCTCCACCATGGCGCTCCACTCCAGGGCCTCCAGGGATTGCCCCACTGCCCTGTCACCGTCAATCCTTGCATCGGGCTCGGTAGACAGCAGTTCCTGCGCGAACTGTAAGCGGTCGGCGTGCGCGGCTAAATCTTCCCGCACCGGGTCGAGCTTGGCGTATCGCAGCCTCGCCCACATTAGGCGACCGTGCACCGGATCGTTGATAGCCTTGACCGCGACAAGGAACTGCTGCCCAGGCCGGGCGTCTTCGGTGAGAACCACCCGTCCTTGGTCCCAGTGAAACTTTTGCCTCAGCTCCCCGTCCACGTAGATTTCGCCGTCGTCATCGATAGCCAGTTCGAGCACCAGCGGACCGCCTGGCACTGGGGCCAGGCCCACGCGCTTCGGTACCTTCACGATCATGCGATACCAGGCCGCGCTGTCGGGCTTGTTCCAGGTGTGCTCAGGCCAGACCTGAGGCCATTTGCTGTCGTCGATGTCGATAGCTTGGCCGCCGTCCTGGGCCGGCCATTGGAAGCGCCACGGCCCAACGCGGTTGGAGCTCAAAGCGCGTAACGTGGTCACCGTCTCACCGAGTCGCGCCGCCAGGTCTTTGTCTAGGGCAGCCTGGGACACGTCCTCAACCAGGAGTAGAAGGGAGCAGGCGAACATCAGTCGGATGTTCTTCACAGTGATCCTCACCTCCCGGGAGGAGCAGGCTGGTCCGTCGCGGACACGTCTTCGTCCCATGGTCCCTTTGTCCTCCGCCTCCAAGTCCGCCTTAGCTGATTCGGACAGGTTGAGGCCGCGGAAAGGAGAAAAAGGCTTCTTCTTAGGACTGTTGGTTGCACCGGTCGCGCGGCACGGCAGTGGTCTTGTCGACAACGGACGCTTCACTGCATAAGCTTCGGACCGACCGGTCGAGGCCGACACGCCTAAGGAGGGGTTCAGTATGGGAATTCTCCTTGTGGCAGCCACAGCTCTGATGGCCCAAGAGGCCTGGTTCCCCTTCCCCATGCCGCAGCTCGAGGCCGATCCGGGAATAACTAACCTGTCTTCCTGGAATCAGGCACCCGCCGGTGCCAGTGGCCCCGTGCAGGTAGCGGAGGGGCACGTCGTGGACGGCGAGGGCCGACGCATCAGGTTCCTGGGTACCAACCTTTGCTTTGATGCGTGCTTCCCCAGTCATGCTTCGGCCGAGAAGCTGGCGGCGCGGCTCGCGCGCCTTGGCGTCAACTTGGTGCGCCTCCACCACACTGACA
>JAKORR010000942.1 GCA_029777735.1 Armatimonadota bacterium
CCTTCCCCAGGCCAACGAGGACATCCTGGAGATCGTCGAGCAGTACCCTGACCGGTTCTTCGCCTTCTGCAATATCGACCCCCGAGCCCTGACGAACTCGTCCCACGCGCCCCTCGGTGACCTGCTCCGCTATTACAAGGACCAGGGCTGCAAGGGCCTGGGTGAAGTGATGCCGAACCTGCCAGTGATGGACCCAATGGTGCAGAACCTGTTTAGGCACGCGGAAGAGGTGGGGCTGCCGGTGACCTACGACGGCTCGGACCAGTTGACAGGCGACTTCGGCCTCTACGACGACCCTGGTCTGCCCCAACTGGAGCACACCTTGCAGCGATTCCCGAACCTCATCGTCCTTGGGCACGGCCCAGTGTTCTGGACGGAGATTGCCCGGCTGGAAACACCGGGGGAGAGAGGCCACGTATTCCGTCCCTGGGGCGGCCAGGTCGGGCGCATGCCGAAGGGGCCAATCAAGGAAGAGGGCGTTGTGCCCAAGCTCCTGCGCCTATACCCCAACCTGTACGGAGATCTTTCTGACCTCAGCCCCTGGAACGCTCTATCCCGCGACCCCGACTATGGTCCTCGCTTCCTCACCGAATTCCAGGACCGCCTACTCTTCGGCACCGACCTGTGCTTCCCCGACATGCCCCTCCCCCTGGTGGACCTCCTCATCGACTGGCGCGACAAGGGGAAGATCAGCGAAGAGGTATTCAACAAAGTGGCCCGGGAGAACGCCATCAGACTCTTCCAGTTGGAGTAAAGAGCCAGTAGGAAGCCGCCAGGGGGCCTGTGCACAACCGTTTGCGACTGGTCACAGCCCCTCTCAGCTGTTTCTCCGCGGCATGGCCCTCTCGCCCCCTGGGGCGGACGAAGCCTGCCCTGTGCGGCCGCCGCTACTCGGCTGGTTCCAGGCTGCGCACGACCACCTCATCTACCCACAGCGTGCCCCGCGTCAGTCCCGAGAAGCTGACATGCACCCAGCGCGTCCCCTCGGGTACCTCGAATTCAACCTTGAGCTGTCCCCACTCTGGACCCACCTCGGCCTCCGCGCTTGGCGCGTTGGCGAAGCCCGACACCTGCAAGCAGGCCTTAGCCCCTGCCCGGTCATACTTGTACCACGCGCTTGCTTCATACTTGCCCGGCTTCAACGACAGCGGGTAGGACGTCACCCCAGGCCCCTTGCCGTCGGCCGGACAGCGCAGGAACAGCGAGTGCTCGCCATGATGGGCCTCCAGCGGGTCCGTGCCCCAGCTCCAGCCCGGCGCCTGCCCCTGCGACACGTGGTAATAGTCCGGGTAGCCAATGTTCGTCTGGTCCTCGAAGCTCCCGTTGTGCAGCAGATTGCCCGCAAGCTCCAGGTCGGGCTGTGCGGCCATCGCGTACTCGTAGATGCGCACCCCAAAGGCGTCGAGCATGTCCCTCAGCGATCCGTCCGCCGTCACCGGCACGCTTCGCTGCTGCCCTAGTACCCGTGCCTCTCTTTCTCCCGCGGCTGGCGCCACCGAGCAGCGCAGTGTCACACTGGTCGGCTGCGCCACCGTGTTCACAGCGATCACATAGGCCCGTCCGCGATAGGACCAGGCGGCGGCATGGACCTCCTCGCCCGGCACCCTTACCTCCACCGTCGGCCTC
>JAKORR010000943.1 GCA_029777735.1 Armatimonadota bacterium
CTGCACGCCGCCACCTGTGGGGGACTTTGACCTGGCTGCCGCTAAGCGTGATTTTGGCGACAGACTGTGCTTCCACGGCTACGTGGACCTGCTCTATGTGGTCAAGCTAGGAACACCTGAGCTAGTGGAGCGCACTGTGCGCGATGCCCTTGATATTGCCAAGCCTGGCGGTGGGCTGATTCTTGGCAGCTCGGATTCCTTCCGCGAGGGTACACCTCTGGAGAACGTGCGGGCATATTTCGACGCGGCGCGCAAGTACGGGGCTTACTGATTCTGATGCTTCGGAGTTTTGTACAGCTTCATGTAGGCTACTATCGCTTCCTTGGCCTTCTCGCGTAGGTCTTGGTTGAGGCCTTCGTTGTTCAGCACCTGCTCGACCATTTGCCAACTCTTCTCAAAACTCTTGCTCCTGACCGCCTGCCCCTTGGCCATGGCGAGGATGATCGCCACTGTGAAGCTCTTGGGATTGCGGGCTCGGGCCCTGGCGAGCAGCGGTATGGCCTTCTCAACGTGGAAGTAATCGTCCATCGCCGTCAGATAGCCGAGGCAGAACATCTCGTCGGCCATGAGGAGGTCCGGCGTTGGCTCGTCCAGAGGGCGACGGTATCGCAGCGCCAAGTAGTACCTGTAGAGTTCGGCGTTGTGCTTGCCATTGACGCTCCAGCCCAGCGCGTCGATGACGGCTGCCTTGATGTCGATGGAGACGTCCGGAGACGAAAGATGCTCCGCGAGCTCCAGGCTCATCACACCTTCACTCGCGGCCTGCTGCACTATCGGAATATCCATGTAAGCTTTCGAGAAATCTGTAGACGTCAGTGGCGAATCTGCGTGGCACATCCCGATCGCTGCAGCCACCACCGCGGCGATCATGGTTGCCCTTGCGGCTCGCATCGGTCTCTCACGGTCCCTCGCGCTATGTCTGCAGCCGCCTGGCAGTGTAGGACGAATTATCCTAGATCCCCAGGGCCAGGGCCTTCGTTATGCCACGCAGCACAATGATGAGCTCGGCCGTCCCGTCCACAACATCGGATTCCTGGTTCACGCTCATCGACGCCTGCAGCCACGAACCGTTCTCAAGCTGCTGCTCAAGAATTGCGTTGCCAACCTCCGTGGCGGTGCGCAGGTAATTCTGGTTGCCTGTAGCGGCGAAGAGTTCGGCGGCCGCCCAGCCCCAAAAACCACTATAGATGCTTGTGTACTTGTCTGCCGCGTCCGTGTCTGGCAGATCGGCGAGCCACTGGGCCCGCGTTAGGCAGCCCTCACGGTGGGTGGCTTCGTGGAGCTTCGTGAGGAACAGCGCGGCTATAGCTGGTGCCGCACAGAACTGGCCCTGGCGGCCTACGTGAAACACATAGTGGAACTCCTGGCTCTCGTCTTCCACCTTCTCGACCAGCTTCTCTCTGTCCCGCACCACCATATACAGGGCGTTGGGTTTAGGCTGTATCTCCACGAGCCGCAGAATGAAGTCTCCGGCTTTATTTGCCACCTCGAAATCGCCCATGTGCAGAGCTGCCATGCCTCCCATGGCCGTGCTGAGGAGGTCCTGCTCATCAGCCAGCGAAGCCCCAGGTCCCGCCGTCAGGAAGCCTCCAGTTTCCGGGTGCTGCAGCACGTTGAGAAAGCCAGCCGCTGGCCACGACAGCCCGAACACCCCGAGCTTTTGTGCGCTACACACCAGCCAGGCATTGGGGTACGCATAGTACCGCTTCATCAGGCCGGTGCGAGGGTAGAGCTTCGTGAAATCCCCCTCATCGTCCATCATCTGGTCCACAAGCCAGGCACACAACCGGGCCGCGCGCTCTTCCTCTCCCATCAGGGCGAAAGCGTACGGAAGCTTGTGGCAGGTCGCCAGGCCGTGCTCTGCCGGCCGGAACGATCCGTCCTTCTCCTGCTGTGTCATCAGCCATTTGGTACCGTTGATAGTAGCGATTCGGTAGCTCCGCAGGTCCATGGTGTTACATATCGCCTCCCGGTTGGTCTCAACGTAAATACCCCTCCGCATACCAGCCACCCGGCCTCACCTACCGGCCTGAGGCCGGCAGCAACACACAAGGCCCGCGCATTCAGACTCCGTGGCAACGCGGGCTCCTAGTTCTCAGTCTCAGCCCCTTATCAGCCAACACCCAACTCTCGCCGGTTGATCAATCCAATCGGCAGCCGCAATATTTTAGCCCTTTGCACTGTTTTCCGCTACCGTCCTGCAGCTGGCGCGTCAGCTCAGCTCTCCGGTACCAGCGGCCCCCTTACCAATCAGAGGTCCCTTGGGATTTGCTGCCAGACGGCCTGGACACCGCCCAGTCATCGGACGGGCCCCAACCGTCTCTCGCTGCTGTGGAGGAACTTCCCCGCTAGCGGGGAAAACTCTGGCACAACTCTCCAGTCTTGCGGGAACAGCCATGCGCGACGCCATACTGATGTGGCGGCATACGAAGATGGTCGTGCTGGTGGCACTGACAGCGGCCTTGTATGCCGCGTTGCTTGTGCCCTTCAAGCCCATACCCTTGGTGCCAGGAATCACGGAGCTGCGCCCAGCCAATGTTGTGCCTGTCGTATGCAGCCTCCTTTTCGGTCCAGCCGCGGCTTGGGGATCGGCTATCGGCAATCTAGTCGGTGATTTCTTCGGCACGCTCGGACCGGGCAGCCTCTTTGGTTTCATCGGCAACTTCCTGCTCGGCTACCTCCCCTACCGGCTGTGGCGGCTGTTGGTGCGTCGTGGTGACCTCTCAGCCACGACTGTGCTGTTCTTCGGTCTTTTCGACGTGTGCTTCCTCTCGGCCGCCAGCTGCGCCCTCGTAATTGCTTGGGGTGTGGACCTACTGGGCCTCGTCCCCTTCAAGGTCCTGGGCACCCTTATCACGATCAACAACTTCGTCGCGTCCTTCTTCCTGGGCCTTGTGCTCATGCCGCTCCTGTATCCCCGTGCTCGCCGCTGGGGCCTGTTGTACTGGGAGATCATGCCTGAGGACGAGTTGGCTGACGGCCCCCTTGCCTGGCTGGGGGTGGGCCTCATCGTGGCGCTTACCCTTGCTGGGACATCGTGGACTGCTCTGCTCTGGTTTGGCGCGGACCGCATACCCGCATGGGCGGGCGGTATCGACGTGCGCGGAGGTGCCACGGTGATCGTCTTGGCACTGCTGATTGCTTCGGCTCTGCTGGCGCGACCCGGCGGCCGCCTGCGAATCCCGCCGCCGGTCGATATCCTCCGCGACGAGCCCATGGGCGACAAGTCCCCGCGTGCAATCGACGTGCGCGACGTGACCTTCACCTACGCGGGCGGCCACCATCCCGCCCTCTCGGAGATATCCTTCCGCCAAGAGAAGGGCCAGTTTCGCTGTGTCATGGGCGCCACCGGTGCGGGCAAGACTACACTGACTCTCGCTCTCTCCGGTGTTGTCCCGTGGCTGCAGCCCGGCGACTTCAGAGGAATAGTGAATATTTTTGGCACCACAGTGTCTGATATGCCGCCTCGGCATCTAGCCGGGCGCGTTGGCCTCGTCCAGCAAGACTTCGAAGCACAGCTCCTGGGCAGCCAGGTTGAGAGCGCTGTGGCCTTCCCGCTCGAGAACCTGGCTGCCGCCCCAGACGTGCTCCAGATGCGTGTTGATCAGGCCCTCAGAGATGTAGACATTGAGAATCTGCGCGACCGCGACCCGAACCTTCTCTCAGGAGGAGAGAAGCAGCGCGTTGTGTTGGCGTCGATTCTGGCACTGAGGCCCGACATTGTGGTGCTCGACGAGGCTACCACCGACCTCGACCCAGCCGGCCGCCACCACGTCCTTGACTCCTGGGAGCGCCTGCGCGAGGCCGAGTACACGCTAGTGGTGACAGAGCACGATCCACATATCGCGGCTCTGGCAGACGTGTTGACAGTGCTCAAGGATGGCGCGATAGCCTTCGATGGGCGGCCCGGGGATCTGTTGAGTCACCCGGCTCGCTGCCGCGAGCTTGGCGTGCTGCCCACGGAGGCGGCTGAGATCGCCGCGGCTGTTGGTTTGCCGCCGCTGCTTGAGGAACACGAACTGGTGGATGGGCTCCGCGCTGCCGGGGCGTACCTGGCCGACCCCTCTGCCCTGGGCGATAAGGTTGAGGACTGGCCTACGCCTGGGGCCACGCTGGTCTTCGCCGATGAGCTTGAGGCCGGCTATGGTGACCGCACTGTATTGCGCGACATGGATCTGGAGGTCCGAGAGGGCGAAGTGGTGGCGCTCCTCGGGCGCAATGGGTCAGGCAAGACCACACTGGCCAAGTGCATCAACGGTCTGCTGGCGCCGAGCTCAGGCACGATCCGTCTGGCGGGCCAAGACCCGCGGCAGATGAAGCGCACGGAGGTGGCCCGTTTAGCGGGCATGGTCTTCCAGAATCCCGACCACCAGATCATTGCCACTACGGTTCTGGAGGAGCTCTATCTCGGCCCGCGCCTGGCAGGTATCGACGAAGCTACCGCGCGCGATGGCGTAGACTGGGCAATTCATATGACGGGACTTGAGGCCTTCGTGAACGAGGATCCCTTTGTACTGCCCAAGGGCCTCAGACAGAAGGTTGCGCTGGCCGCGATTCTGGCTTTCCGGCCACCGGCCATCATTTTTGACGAACCAACCACTGGCCTCGACGGCCCCGAGCAGGTCGAAATCATGGAGCTGCTGAGACGGCTGGCACACGAGGGGCATGCCGTCCTGGTCATTACCCACGCTGTCTGGGCTGCCGCGCGATATGCCAAGCGCGTCGTACTCCTCCACGAAGGCGAAAGACTCGCCAGCGGGTCACCGCGTGCCGTGATGGACCAGATCGTGAATCTGCGCCGGGCAGGCATCGAACCGCCTGTTAGCGTGAGGGTCAGCCGCGAGGTCTTCGGACAGGTGCTGTTGGCGCCCGCCGATTATGGCGCCCACGTACGGTTGAGGCGTGTTGAGGACGAGGCAGGTGGTAGCCAGTGAGTGGAGCCTCTCTCTACGTGGACCGGCATACCTGGCTGCACCACCTGCATCCCGCCGTCAAGGTGGTCGCTTCCGCCCTGCTCTTTGTGGTGTTCCTCTCCTTCAATGACCCGCGGTACGTGGCCGTGGCAACGATAGCGGCC
>JAKORR010000944.1 GCA_029777735.1 Armatimonadota bacterium
CCCACACCCGCCGATCATGCTCCACGACTGCGGGCTGATGCGGTCAGAGTACGGCAGCGGCAGGATCACAATCACTACGGAGGCCGCCTCCGTGGTTTTCGATGGTAACAGCCCACTCTGGCCCTCATGCCGAGGTTCCGGTGACGAGGTGTCTTGACCCGGCTTCCCGAGAGGAGACCGTCCCTCCTGAGGGCCTAGCGCATACTCCTTGCTCCCGCAAAAAGGGTTGCGATCTGTGCAGGAGGGCCCAAGATTATGAGGAGACACAAGCGGATGCCCGGAAAGATAGAGGTCGATATTGCTCTGATCGATCCAGACGGCATGGCCTTCGAGGCCCACATGCCGAGCGGCCACTCGCTGGTCATGGACGCCGGCGAGGACGCAGGCGGCCACAATCTGGGTGTGCGTCCCATGCACTTGCTTCTCGTCGGGCTGGCGGGCTGCACGGCGATGGACGTCATCTCATTCCTCCGCAAGATGCGCCAGCTAGTCGAGGCCTATCAGGTGGTGGTCGAAGGCGAGCGGGCCGAGGATCACCCGAAGGTCTACACGCGCATCCGCATCAGGCACATTATCACTGGCAGGGTCGACGAGAGGCGCCTGGCCCACGCCATCGAGCTATCCGAGACCAAATATTGCTCTGCGAAAGCCATGCTTGGGGCTGTGGCCAAGATCGAGACAGAATACGAGATACGACAGGCCTAGCAGCACGGCGGCAGGGTCTTGTGCGCATGCGCCGGCGACCGTACACTTGGCCCTCAGCGCGCGACCTAAATTCTTATTCATTCATATGGCACCGGTTCTGTCTGACCCGATGCCGAAGAGCGCTCGGCGGCCTCAAGGACCCCTATTACACGCCGGCCGAACTCACCCGAAACTGGCACCGGCCCACCACGCAGCAGGTGGTCGGCCACGTCCTGCCAGTAGTTGTGCCAGTCCGAGTCCAGGTACGGCACTTTCTCTTCCTTGCGGCCCTTCTCGCCATAGGTCACCAAGGTGAGGCTACCACCAGGCGGGCCACTAATCTGCTCTTGGTAGCCCACATTGCCGCCCACACCTGTGTCCAGGATTCCGCCCTTCGTTCCCAGAATCCGCCACAGTGGTTTAGTCACGGCAGCAATGGTTGACCATGTGATGTCAGCTACAGTCCCGTTCTCGAACCGGATGATCGCCTGCGTCTGGTCCTCGTTGCTCATGCTGTGCCAGACCAGTTTGTGGAAAAAGCCATTCACACCGACGATGCGATGGGGCACCAGATCCAGTACCCAGTCCACGGCGTGCGGCCCCCAGAAGTAAAAGCCGCCGCCCGACGTGGCCTTCTCACGGTACCACCCGTTCTGGGGTTCGAAGTAGCCGCCCGCCGCAAGCTCGATGTGGAACACATCGCCAAGAACACCGCTGTACACAATCTCCCGGATGCGCCGGAAGTTGCCATCATGGCGCCGGTTGTGGTGCACGGCCAGCATGCGTCCAGCACGCTTGCCGGCCTCGATCATCGCCGTGGCCTCAGCCACGTTCAGGCACATGGCTTTCTCGACGACCACGTGCTTCCCAGCTGCAAAGGCCTCCAACGTTAGTGGGCAATGTGTGAAGTGAGGCGTGACGATTGAGACAAGCTCGACTTCCTCGTCTCGCCACAAATCTGCCGGGGCGTTGTAGGTACGGATCTGCGCAAAGTCCTCTCTCGCCGCCGCTGTGCGTTCCGGATCGATATCACACACAGCCACAAGCTTGAGGTCTGGCGTGGCGTCTATCCAGGCACAATGGGCCCAGCCGAAGTTGTGCTGAGGTCCGTAACCGATCACCGCACAGCCGATAGGCGCTATCATGACTTAAGAACGCTCCTTGGCAGACCGGGCCGCCCAGTTCTGGTACGGTTCTTCTCCGCCCTGCAGTGATGACTTCTTCAGCACCCGGCGGTGCTGGCCGCGGGTGCAGGAGCGCACGGATACAAACGAAGTCGCAGGCAAGCACGCACAGCGTAAGTAATGAATACCCGGACGTGGCTGGGGCCTCTTGCCTTCCCGTGTCAGGACCCTCCTGAAGACGCAGGCCTGAGAGGGTGACCTCCTGCAGCCGGCCAAGTCAGCACCACAGGTAGAAGCAGTGAGGGTCGGGCAGCTCACAGGGTAGACCTCCGACGCGATGGAAGCTACTCCGCGGGCAAGTGCGCTCTCGACGTCAGAGGGAGCGCAGAAAGTCCAGCGCGGTCTGGATATCCCTGATTGGGTCTTCGCCTACCTCGCGCTCGATAGCATAATAACCGTCGAAGCCGTGCTTCTGCAGGTTAGCGATGAACCGGGACCAATCGACCTGTCCCTCGCCTAGCGGCACCTCGCGGCGATTGCCGTCGTCCCACGCCCGAGCGTCCTTGGCATGCACGTGGACTACATAGGGCCCCAGCAGGTCGGCGCCCTCCACCGGCATAAACTTATCCCACTGGTCCTGCCAGTTGTATTTGATGCCGGCGCGCTGACAAAGGACCGGTGGCCACAGGATGAGATTCGCAGGGTCGTAGTTGACGCGGATAGCTTCGCTGCCCACGGTCTCGATCAGGCGCTTGACCACCGGTGGCGGCTCCGGGCCAGTCTCGATGGCCAGACAAGCCCCGACCTTCTCGCCGTACCTAGCAATCTCTTCGCAGTGGCGCACGAACCTGCTCCAGCGTGGGTCCGCGGGGTCCTCGGGCATAATGCCAATGTGGGCCTGCCAAATACCACACTCCAGGTCGGCGGCCATTTCCAGGAACCGCTTACCGCGCTCGATATGCTCGGCGACATCCTCATCCCCCAAGTCCACCTCGCCGCCCCAACCGGACACGGCCGAAATCTCCAATCCCAGCCCACGGACGTGGTTCAGCAATTCTTTGCGCGCGGCACCCTGACAATTCTCGGGCGAGAAGGGGCCGCCGCTGATGCCGATGTGCAGACCATCCGCCCCCATCTCCTTGGCCTTCTCCATGCCCGCGTAGGGCTCAAGCCGCAGACTACCGAGCATGATCGCGATCTTGATGTCAGCCATTGGCAAGCATCTCCTCTGAAGCAGATTCTCAGGACTCTCCAGCGTTCTGGAGATCGTCCAGGCCTAGAGTCAGCCACTTGGCCGCTGTGCGCCAGTGATAGGTTCCCTGCCGAAGGGAGTCATAGATGACACCCCAGTGGGCTGGGTCCAAATCCGCCTCTCCCAAACCCACCTTGGCCGTCGTCCTGGCACACAACACATAAGCTACCGCGCAGTCGAAGTTCGCAGCTGCGGCTGACGCAAGCGAGTTCGCCAAGGCCCCGCGCGAGTCCTCCCAAGCCAATCGCACGGCGTCTGCAGCCAAGAGCAGTTGGTCCGATAGAAAATCCGTGAGGTCGACCAGCCAGCCTGCGGCCTTTGGACAGAAGGGGAGACCCGTGTGGGCGACTTCAGCGAGGGCACGGCGCAGGACGTCGACAGCCCCAGGACCAGAGGAAAGGACACCGCCTCCTCCCTCCGGTGCCTCCTCAGCGGAGGCCGCCAGAATCCCCGTGAGGACCGCCTGGGCCGACAGGCGCTGTGCCACATCCCCACGTGCCGTCAATGCAAGAAGGGGACCTTCAGCATCGCCGGCTGCAGAAGCCAGATGGGGCCCTTCGAGGGAGGTCGCATCGGTCGGCAGTACCACGCGCCATCTGGCGCCCAGCCCACGCGGGGGAATCACGAGCGCTGCGCCCTTAGATAGGCGCCGCTGTGCCGACACGACGTCCGGGACCCACTCGGCCCGCGCGCCGGCAGTCGTCGCCACAGCCACAAGCGCATCGCCCTGCCACGTGGCGAGCAGACACCCCTGGGCCGACATCCCAGGGTCAAAGCGAAACAAAGGACACGCACCTGCTGCGCCAGCCAGTAGCGGCAGGGGCGCCGGGTCGAGGTGCATACCGGCTAGTGCTTTCCACGTAGCCACCAGAGCTCCTGATGGCTTGTCGTCCACAGGCAAGGCGCCATGCGACACGGGCACCACAAATCCTCCCCCCCGGCACGGCCGCCGGCAGCTCCACTACAGCAGGACGAGTCAACACCACACTCCAGGCTGACTCCGCTCCCCAAGACTAGCTCCACGACTCATAGGCCACTAAATGGGGAACTTGATGTTCGCCGACACCCCGACGCCGCCGACGCCCTTAACGGATGCCGTTTCGGCCTTCTTTGTTGTGATGGGTATGAGGCCCACGCCACGGAGTCTGCCAATGCTGATCTCAGCTTCTGCAACGGCCTGGACCTTCTGGACCTGCACCTCCGGCCCCATTATCTGTACCGCCCCAACAGCCGTGCCGCCCTTGCCCACACGCACTACCGGCACGACCTTGGTCAGGCCCTCAACCTCCGCGGCGTGCTGACCCAGGATCCTGTTGATGAACTTGTCTATGTCATCGCCGAACTTCGAGACGACCCAGCCAATGCCGAAGATCTTGACCAGATCACCGAGGGCGCCACCGACATCCAGAGCGCTTACCTGAGCGGGCGGCAGGCCGAGCCCCATTACGAAGGCCCACACTACCAGTGTCGCGACCCCGATTATGGTAGGCTTAGTTATTCTCACGGTTTTTCCCCTCCTGACATGCAACAGTGAGCAGATACCCCAGAGGTGCTAGAGCCTGTACTTGGCGATCCCAATCACACCGACGCCCTGGATACGCTCCAACGTCTTGCCAGGCACCTTGGTAGAGATGGGAACGTAAATCTCGATCTCAAGGTCCTTTTCGTAGTGTGTTTCTACGGCAGCCACGGCCTGCACCAGCCTCACGTGGCTACTCGGGCCCTTGACGCGCGCCACGCCTATCTGCTGGCCCTCGCCAACGCTGATAATGGGCACGTCCTTGTCATCGTAGGGCTCAGGGGGCTGCCAGTCTGTCTCCTCAGTGGTGGCCGTCGTCTGGGCAGCGGACTCGGCTTCGGCTGGAGTCTCGGTGCTACGCTGGGCCGGCTGCTCGCCCCTTAGCGCCGTAGACTGAGTCTGCGACGGCTCCGGCAAGCCCAGCAATTGGCGCATGGTGGAGCGGATGGAGGCTGCCCATTCCTCGGCCACCTGCTGGCGCGGCTTGCCGATAGCCCGCGCCTGGGCGTCATCGACTGTGATGAGCGGCCGGTCCTTCCACAAGACGACGTTCTGGCCTTGGGCCACTGACGCCACGAATTGTTCGGGCACAGCTCCAACGGCAAAGGCGTCATTGAGCCGCTTGGCGACTATGATGCTGCGCTCATAGCCCGTCAGTCCGCCTGCCACCGTGTCGATAGAAAAGAGAAGCTGGTCGTTGAGATAGACCGCCCCCTTCTCGGCTGTACCCTCCATCTGCCTTTCGGCCCTCGCGACTAGCGACACGGCCTTTGCCTCGTCGGCGGCCCAGGCACTGGGCGCCGCTGCCGTGTTGCGCAGCAAGCGTCCAACGCCGTAGCTGCCGGCCACCAAGCCCATCAGCAAGAGAAAACAGAAAAACCTGCTAGCAACTTGCCTCATCATGGCTTTCGCCTCCATTCCAGCTCCCGCGGGCGACGCGGGAGCAGTAGTGACGTGGCTCCCCGCACAGAGCAGACAGGTCTAGGCAGGCACCGGGCCAGCGATCCTCATGGCTATCTCAGCCGCGCGTTCGCCGGACAGAAGCATGCCACCGAAGACAGCTCCCATGCGTGGGCCAGCCGCAACGGCGTTGGCCGCCATGCCGGCCACAACCAGGCCAGGATAGACCTCGCGCGTGTTCTCCACCAACACAGCCTCCCCCTGGGCCGCCCACATCGGCTTCTCTCCAGGGACGTCGCCCTGCGGCGAGAGCATGCGGGCGCCCGGGATCTTGCGCAGCACACCGCGACACACAGTAGCATCGTGACCCGTCGCGTCTATGACGACTTTGGCCCGCAGAGCCATTGGGTCAACATGCAGTCTGGCCTCACTTACCGCGTGCCAGTTCACGACTACCCCTGCCACCCTGTCGCCCTCTCGGATCACCACGTCCTCAATATTCATACCTACCCAGATTCTCGCTCCAGCATTCAACGCGGCGGCTGCAGATTTCGATACAGCCTCCACCGCGTCGACTACCAGGTACCCTTCTTGCCAGGTGACGGCCCGGATCCCGATGTCATCGAAGAGCCTTCGAGCTTCCGGCTCGATGACGATCTTAGGAAGAAGCATTCCGCCCCCCCACATGCCACCACCAACATGTAGGTGTCGCTCAAAGACCGCTGTTTTGTATCCTTCTCGCGCAATCAGCCGCGCTGCTGTCAGCCCAGCGGGGCCAGCTCCGGCGATCGCCACATCCAGGTCCAGACTATCTGTGAAATCCTGCACAAAGCTCTCGGCTATAGCGCGTGTAATTGCGATTTCGTCTAGATTGCCAAAGGGGACTTGCATCCGTACTCCTCCAGGCGGTAAACTAGAAAACAGACTGCTTACGGCATGATGTGCCGGTATCATACCACGCCTACTCTACCACAACAAACCCACGCGCGATGGCGCGGGTGCGTCTGGGCCCTGTGTGGGAGCAACAGGCGAAGGTCTTCAGGGAGGTTTTGCCAGATGGCCAGCATGCGAGTAGATCTCCCGATAAGCGAGATGCCACGCCAGTGGTACAATATCCAGGCGGACCTACCCAGGCCCCTGGACCCACCGTTGAACCCCGGAACCGGCCAGCCGCTGGGACCAGAGGACCTATCCCCCATCTTCCCGATGAACCTGATAGAACAGGAAATGTGCCGGGATCGGTGGGTGGACATCCCCAGCGAGGTATTAGAGGCCTATGCTCTGTGGCGGCCGAGTCCGCTTTTCCGCGCCCGACGCCTCGAGGAAGCCTTGGGCACACCCGCCCACATCTACTACAAGAACGAGATGGTCAGTCCGGCCGGTAGCCATAAGCCTAACACCGCCGTCGCGCAGGCGTACTACAACAAGTGCGAGGGCGTCAAGCGCCTCAGTACCGAGACCGGCGCTGGCCAGTGGGGATCAGCGCTGGCAATGGCCTGCGCCATCTTCGACCTCGAATGTGTCGTCTACATGGTCCGCGTCAGCTACGACCAGAAGCCCTATCGTCGCGTGCTGATGCAATCCTTTGGCGCTACCTGCCATCCCAGCCCCAGCGAGCTGACGGCGACCGGTCGCAAGATCCTCGCCGAGGACCCCAATTGCCCTGGCAGCCTAGGCATAGCCATCAGCGAGGCCATCGAGGATGCCGTCTCCCGCGAGGACACCAAGTACTCCCTCGGCTCTGTCCTCAACCACGTGCTGATGCACCAGACGATCATCGGGCTTGAGACCAAGAAGCAGATGGCGATGGTGGGCGAGTACCCAGACGTCATCATTGGCTGTCACGGCGGCGGCAGCAACTTCGCCGGTCTCAGCTTCCCCTTCCTGGCGGATAAGATCGCCGGGTCGCACGATCCCGAGGTCATCGCGGTGGAGCCAGCCGCTTCGCCGACTCTTACCCGCGGCCCATACATGTACGACTTCGGTGACATGGCCCAGATGACGCCGCTGCTGAAGATGTATACCCTGGGCCACGGCTTCGTTCCGGCGCCGGTCCATGCTGGAGGGCTGCGGTATCACGGCGCTGCGCCGCTCACCAGTATGGTTAAGGCCGAGGGGCTTATCGACGCCGTAGCTTGCCAACAGAGGCAGGTCTTCGAGAGTGCCGTCCTCTTCGCCCGCACCGAACTGTGGTTGCCTGCGCCCGAGACTGCACACGCCCTTCACGTCGCGATCGAAAAGGCCAAACAGGCCAAGGAAGAAGGCAAAGAGACCGTCATTCTCTTCAACTTCAGCGGTCACGGTTTCTTCGACATGTCCAGCTACGAGAAATACTTCGCGGGCGAACTTGTAGACTACGAAATGCCTGACGAGGACATCCAGAAGGCGCTGCAGGACGTGCCAAAGCTGGGATCCTGACCGCGCCGATGAAAACCTTACCTTGCCCGACCCACTGGCCCTGCGATCCATGGTCGCAGGGAGGGGTTGCTCCTGCCGCGTGATGAGTGTCTGATGTGCCCTCTGCCACGCGCCAAAGATTCTGACTCGCCTGATGAGCCCCGGCCTCTATGTTTTGAGGTCCCAGGTTTCGGCGTGTGCGTATACCCCCACGAGTTCGCGGTTTTTTCGGGAGACATTGCGCAGCTAGAGGTTCACGACGCCCGGGAAGACCCCGAGGATCTGCAGCGGCGGCTGGCAGCGGGCTTTTCTCTCGTGCTAACTGGGCCCTACCGCTTCGTGGATGCCGTCTACCGCTACTGCCAGCACTTCGAGGAGCGGCTGGTGCCCGCGAGCATGGTCGCTCATCTTGCTTCCCGCTGGGAGCGTCAAGCGGCCCTGACGCAGCACCGCCGGCGTCTGCTGCACCACTTGCTCGTGGTTGGGCGCGGTGACAGCCTGGTGGGGGTGGATGATCCGCCCGATGCCACTGACCTGCAGGATTGGCTCCAGGCACCCACGGGCGACCGGCTGTTCCTAATGCCCGTGCGTCGCTTCCAACGTCTCCTCACCGACCTGCGACGAGCACATGAGGGCCTCGCCATCGATGCCCTGGGCGCCACGATCACCATCCTGCCTCACGTCTACGTTCCCTCTGACCAGAGCGTGCCCGCGATGTTCACCGAGTACGCAAGCCTCCTGAAAGACCGCTGTGTCCTGGACATGGGCACGGGAACGGGCATTCTGGCGCTGCTGGCTGTCCAACTAGGAGCCGCCCGCGTTGTTGCCACTGACGTCAACCCGCAGGCCGTGGCCAACGCGCGCGCGAACGTGGAACGCCTGGGCCTGGGCCACAGGGTGGAGATCCGTGAGGCGGCCGACCTGTTTGACGCCGTCCCAGGCGAGGCCTTCGACGTGATTCTGTTCAACGCGCCGTGGATCCAGGGCCAGCCGCAGACGCTCTATGATGTGGGGCTATACGACCCCGGCTACTATGTGCTCGACGGCTTTTTGGCAGGCGCCCAGCCCCACCTGAAGCCTGATGGCGCCATCCTGCTTCAGTACTCCAACGTCTCCCAGCGCCGTAGCGGTGAGGGCATGCAACACCTCTTCGACACACTTGCGCTCCACGGCTGGGTCGTGGCGTCCAGGCGCCGCCTGTCGCGCCTCAGTCGCGTGCTGGGCAGCCGCGAGACGGTTTACCTATTCGAGTTGCGTCAAGCCGCGGAAGGATAGCCAGATAGACCCGGATAGACAATGCCGTGCTGGCCCCGCGAAACAGCCCAGAGGTCACGCCTAGGCCTAGCGGCCACTTGACGCAATCAATCGGCCCATGCGCACATTAATTAATAAAGCGACACGAAAGCGCTCTACCTGGTTGCGAAGAACTTCAGTGAATGCTTTGGTGTGGGAGCAGAAGGTGTTGTGTAGCGGGGCCAGGAGCCTGGGGCCGCGCCCTACAGTTATCAAATGCTGTATGTACCTTCGGTGAGGTGCTCGAGTTCTCCTGGGCGCCTTGCGTGGGGTTATAGCGTAGACCATGGAGGTCACTGCTATGGCTAAGAGGAGCATGGGGTTCACATTGATCGAGCTGTTGGTGGTGATCGCGATGATCTGACTGCTGAAAAAGTCCTGAGCGCCCATTTCGTAGTATAAGTTATGTAGCCCGAACATATACTACTATCCGCGATAGGACGTGGCTTTTGGGACTTTTTCAGCAGTCAGATCATCGCGATCTTGGCGGCGATTCTCTTCCCGGTCTTCGCCAAGGCTCGCGAGAAGGCCCGCCAGGCAAGCTGTCAGAGCAACTTGAAGCAGTTGGCTCTTGCGTCACTCATGTACGCCCAGGACTACGACGGGATCGTGCCCGGCTGGAACTTCGGCTCCAA
>JAKORR010000945.1 GCA_029777735.1 Armatimonadota bacterium
GAGCGATGCGATATCGTGGTCGAGACAGGCGCCCAGTTCCTCGTCCTGAGTTTTCCCACCCTCAGCGGGCGCCAAGAGTGCCGTCTGCCTCGAGAAAAACTGACTGACCATCGTAAGGTCGAGGCAGAAATCACGAGGTACGGCAGCCTGCCGATATCAGACCTGAAGGCTCGATGCGTTGAGCTTCTCATGGAAACTCCCCCCAAGACAACGCGGACCACGGGCGTCACAGGCTGGTACGGCAAGGCGCTGGTTACCCGCTCCGGGACGTACGGCCAGGTCGATTCCGCCGACCCCATCCAGTTCGAGCCGACGAATGCCGCTGCTCGCGGGCCAGGCAAGAAAAAGTCAAGGAGCCTGTGGAAGGCAGAGGTGCGGGAGGTTATGGGCGCCTCGACGTACCTGACGTTTTTTGTGACCGCAGGGTTGGCGCCTGCTCTTGCCGACTACATTGGCCGCACTGGGGCGTACGCTTTCGCCTTGTCGCAGCTATCTTCGGTCGGGAAGTCACTGACCAGCCGAGCAGTGCAATCTGTATCGCGCGCCGCCAACGAAACTGATCTCGAGACGCTCAACAAGACAGATGGTAAGGCGGTGCAGTCGCTGCTGGCTTTTGGCGGCGAATGCGTGGCCTTCGGTGACATCAAGTCCTCGCCGCTAAAGGGCCGGGAGCTTGCGCTCCATCTGCAGACCGTGGTGTTCGGCGCTTATGACGGCTCGCAGCGTCAGACCCTGGCATCAATCGTCGCCCCTAACCCACGGTTCAGCATATTGCTGCTCACCGCTGAGCGTCCCATTCGTGACCTCTTCGAGTCGGCCAAGGTACCGTTCGAGGACGGCGACGCTGTGCGCCTGATCGATATCCCCGTTCCGGATCGATCCGCTGGTGGTATATTCGACATGCCATCGACCAGAGCCCCAGTGGAACTGGCTCGTGATACTGACCAGGCTATTTCGCGCTGCTACGGCACCTCCTTGCCGCGCTGGGCGGCGCGCCTTGCCGCCCTGGATCCAGAGCAACTCTCAGAACGAGTGACGGAACTAGAACAACAGTTCATTGCCTCTCTCGGCCCTCTTGACCCTCTGGAGGCGAGGCTTGCGAAGCCTTTCGCCCTAGTTGCTGCCGTTGGCGTCCTTGCGGCCCGGACTCGCACTCTTCCCTGCTCCAAGGCGCAAGTTCTCGGCGCGGCGAGGCTCATGTTCAACAGGGCGAGGTCCAGGCTGGAAAGATCTCCTGTCGAGATCCAGCACTCTTGGCACGTCACACTACGCAACGTGGCCGAAACCTTACCACGAGCTACCGCTGGGACCGCGGCCGACCCCGTTGCCTGTACCCAGGGATTCGTGCGGAAAGTGGACGGCCGGGACTTCGTCTACCTCCGTGAGGAGGTCCTGCTACGGATAGCTGGCAGTCGGGAGGAGCTGCGCTTGCGCATGCTTGCCGACCTCGAGGCCGCAGGCGTGCTGAAGAGGTACAAGGGAGGGGGGTTCTCTACCCCCACTGCTCAAAAGGGACTTGCCCGTCGGCGCTACTCTCGGCTCGACATGGCCAAGCTGATGAAAGTCGGCTCCTTTGAGGAGAAGGCGTAGCTGTGACGCGCGAAAACGAGAAGAAAAAGATGACGTTTCGGGGGGACTTGGTTAGCCTCAAGAAACTGCTGACAGAGGTCAACGTCCGGGGCGCTTGGGCAGCCCAGCCCAACGGTGTTCACATGCTCCGAAGCCCAACCGGAGCGAATTTGCAC
>JAKORR010000946.1 GCA_029777735.1 Armatimonadota bacterium
ACAGCCAGAGGTGAGGTCCGTCCCAGAAGCGACTGGCCGCGTGCGGCCGCAGGATGAGCATCCTGGCTTTATTAGCAAACATTGCACAGAGTCGCCCCGGATGTCGCAGCGCATCACTCAATTCTCCCAGAGCCATTCGCATCAGGTAGCGATCCACTGCCACCTCATCTCCTCCACGCTCGCGCAGCAGCTCCGTCACCCTCGTGTAGTGGATGTCCCGTTGTGTCCCCTTGTACTTGAGTGTGTTGCCAGCCCAGGCGCTATACCCGCCCAGGGTCGTAGCAGGGACGAAGGCCTCCAACACAAGCGCATTCCTTACCCACCACGGGCTCATTGTCAGAACGAAGCCTACGACCATCACCCCCGCGCGAACCAGCCTGCGTCTTGTCCTCACACCATCAGGGACCGGCCACAAGGCCAGTAGCCCTACCAAAGCTGGGGTCGCGATCGTCTGTGGGCGCAGAAGGGTGCAGACACCAAGCAGAGATCCCCCAAGAGCCCATATCCACAACAACTCCAGATCAAGAGCGGCGACGAGAACGAACGCGCTGAGCAAGTACAGGGGTACCGCCAGTGACTCTGTGAGCAGGTAAGGCGCGGACAGAGACAGCGGTAGATAGAGGGCATACGTCACGCCACCCGCGAGTCCGGCACCGCTCGAGAATAACCGTTCGCCAATCAGGAAGACCAGGAGAACAGCAAAGGCAATGGCGACTGTCTGAAGACCTGACGCCAAGGACACCGCGTAGGGCCCAGCCACCAACCGGCATGTTGCGAGATACATAGGGTAGCCGGGCATCCTGGTCGCCCGAGTGGTTACTGGTGGGAGAGTGTTCACATTAGGGTGAGGCCCTGAGTAGATACCGGTCCGCAGAAGGTTCTCCCCCGCTTCCAAGTACCATTTGCCGTCGATGCCGATCACATCCGATGTGCGCGCCAGCCAGAGCGAAACTCCGTTGCTCGCCAAAGCCAAAGCCAGAACGACGACCATGCTGACACGCCGCGCCCTCCTAGGCCACCTGTGATGGGGCCCAACCCCTTGAGGATCGCATACCACAGCAACCAGGCAGCGTGGAATCGCGTCTATCACGCCACACAGCAAGCGTGCCCAACGTCCGCACCAGCTACTAACCGCAATCAAGACGAGAACCCATTGCCATCCGAGTAGGTATAGCACGAGGCCGGGCACCAGAAAGCGACTGATCCAGTCCCCCCTACGCAGGAGAGCTGCCGAGCTGACAGCAAGCACGCTTGCGCTCGTTTCGAAGACAGCAGCGGCCCCACCGGCCGCCAGCCAAAATATGCGTAGCACTGGCGCCACGGCGAGCATAAAAAGCACCAATAAGCTCCTCGCGGGCAAGTGCAAGTACCCTGCCTCCTATAGTAATAGACAGTAATGGAGCATCGGTGCTAACAGGCGACTGCAGTGGCGTACCTCAGTTTCCTATCGCCCATCGCCCACCCGTTTGCTCCAATTGTCTGCCACTGATACGTTTTAATCCCCAGAAAGACTATCGCAGGCCTTGATTAATAAGTCTATAGCCGTATTATTATTTTCCTGCCTTGATTCGCGTCAATTAATTTTAACAGTCTGCTGCAGTTCTTAGTCACGTAGTATGTACACACTCCTGGAGTCTCAAAGGCAGATCCGACCTTTCTCTCCCGAACACGCCGAGGGCCCTCGATCACTATGGTGGTACCCCTGTTAGCGCCAGGAGGCAACATAGAACCTGCCGCGGCGCTGGCTGCTCTCCCCAGCCGCTCTGGCGGCGTAGAGGGCCTAACTCTTCAGGCGGTGCAGGAAACCCATGCCAGCTTGCGAAAGGATTCTCTGTGCGTTCGCGCCCCTGGTGGACCCGCCGGCGCGGGAGGTCACCGCCGACAAGGGCTACGACACCGACGAGAACCACGAACACCTACAAGCCCAGGGCCAACGCTCCAGCATCATCGTCAAGCGCAACCGCACCAATCCGCAGGTGCTTGGCCAAGCCGATTCTGAGAGCCAACGTGAACGTCCGTGCATCGAGCGGAAATTCGCCGAGCAGAAGCGCTATCACGGGCTACGGCAGGCCCGCTACTGGGGGCTGGCGATGGGCATCCCGCACCTGCTTTTCCTCGCAGTTCTCTCCTGCGCGCCATGCCTCGCGCAGGAGAATCTGCTGGCAAACCCGAGTTTCGAACTCACCACGCCCGATGGTGGCCCGCAGGCCTGGGGTGTTCGCGCGGGGGAGAGAATGGAGTTGCGCACTGATGGCGGCCGAACAGGCGCCAACTACGTCCGCATCTTCGACCCGGTGCCGACTGCGGGTGTGGGTGTGGAGTCCGCGCGCATCCCGGCCCGGCCCGGCGGGAAGTACCGGGCTTCCGCCTGGTTGCGCACCGGGGACGTGTGCCAGCCTGGGATCTACCTGAACTTCTACGATGATCTGGGCGAGCGAGTACACCACCTTTTTCAGCGTATCCCCGGCCCCACGGACGGCTGGGCACAAGTGAGCGTGGAGACCACGGCGCCGGACTCGGCGATTCTGGTCTCAACCCTTATCTACGGATATGGAGCGGATGTCGGGGACATTGACGTGGACGATGTCGAGATGACGGTGGAAGGCGGCAAGGAGCCGGGCAGCGGCAGGAGGATTCCCCCTGCGGAGACGGGTGAGAAGAGCATGGTTGACATCGGAGACCGGCGCGAGCTTTTCGTGGACAGCTACCTGGTGGACGGCCTGAGCGGCGATGCGCGACGCATCCTGCACCACCCCGTGCCGCGGGAAGTGGTGCTCACCTTCGACAAGCCGTGGGAGGGCCCCTATTGCGGCTACTTCACGGTGTTCGAGGACGAAGGCAAGGTGCGCATCTACTACCGCGGCTGGCCTGATCTGTCCCAGGGTGACTGCGCCTGCATGGTGGAAAGCGAAGACGGGATCAACTTCACGCGCCCGAACCTGGGGCTTTTCGACTGGGCCGGTTCGAAGGACAATAACATCGTCTGGAGAGGCGAGGGCTGTCATAACTTCACGCCCTTCAAGGACACCAACCCCGCCGCCCCCGAGGACCAGCGTTACAAGGCCCTTGCCAGCGCGGGACCCAAGGCCCAGCTTGTGCCTTTCGCGTCACCCGACGGCATCCACAGGCGCAAGCTTCAGGACCAGCCGGTGATCACCGAGGGCGCCTGCGATTCGCAGAATCTGGCGTTCTTCGACAGTATCCGGGGCGAGTACGTGGAGGATCACCGGGGGTTCAAGGACGGGGTGCGGGACATCATGCTGAGCACCTCCCCGGATTTCCTGAACTGGACGAAGCCGATATGGCTGGGGTACGGGGATGCGCCGCGGGAGCACCTGTACACGAACGCGATCATCCCCTACTTCCGGGCCCCGCACGTCTACATCGGCTTCCCGTGCCGCTTTGTGCCGGACCGGAAGAAGCTTCCGACCCATGCCGAAGACGGCATAAACGACGGGGTGCTCATGAGCAGCCGCGACGGTCTAAACTTCGAACGCTGGGTGCAAGCTTTCGTGCGGCCGGGGCCGGATCCCCTGCGCTGGACGGACCGGAACAACTACCCGGCGTGGGGGATGGTGGCCACGTCGGATCAGGAGATCTCGATCTACTGGACCGAGCATTACCGCTACCCCAGTCACCGCCTGCGGAGGGGGACACTGAGGACGGACGGGTTCGTGTCGGTGAATGGGGGAGGGGATGGGGGCGAAGTGCTGACCCGTCCGGTGACCTTCTCCGGTTCGAGACTAGAGATCAATTACTCCACCTCCGCGGCAGGGTCCATCCGAATCGCGCTTTGCGACGAATCCGGGGCATCTTACGAGGGCTTTGGGCTGGCGGATGCGGAGATGCTCTTTGGTGACGAGATCACACACACCGTCAAGTGGCGCGGCAGCGAGGACGTCAGTGCTCTGGCGGGCAAGCCCGTGCGGCTGCGGGTGCGGCTGAAAGACGCGGACCTGTACTCGTTCCGCTTCGCGCAGGCCGAGTAACCCGCCGTTCACTTCTCCCGCTACAC